>NZ_JBISDI010000007.1:0-126819 GCF_051162045.1 Anaerozeibacter quisquiliarum | reverse complement strand
GTTTTTATGCGCTCCGGGAAAGGCAGGGCGGATTCGGGCAAACCGGTCGAAGCATTGCGCCGCTGCGCCTGTGTTGCGGGCTACGCCAAAACGGATAATTCGCTCGCCTGATGAACGCATGAATGGTTTCGTTTGGTACTAAGTAAGCGCTGATCAAATCCCACGCGCGATGGCGGCTGCCTTTTCGCCATCTCGCGCCCGCAAAATCCTCGACGTAGCGCTGCTACGCCTTCGTCTTTTGCGAGCACGATCTGACGAAAATTCAACTCGCCATCGCACGCGCGCTTTAATCAGCGATTACCTAAACCGCCCTTCCGGTGGTTTTTTCATTTTCCAAGGAAAATTTGTGTCAAATGGTGGCACAAAGGGGAACGTTGTGGTATACTGTGGGAGAAACTCGATCGGAAGGAGGCGCAGACGGGGAGATGACCGTATTTTCGGGCAATTGGGCACATACAATGGATGCAAAAGGCCGCGTCACCATCCCCGCGTCTTACCGCGAGGTGCTGGGCGACCAGTTCACCATCGGGCTCAACAGTGAGCGCAGCGCCATCGCGCTCTTTCCGGCCGAGCATTGGCAGAGGATCGAAGAGGATCTTTCAAAGATTCCCATGACCGACGCGCGTGGCATGCGCTACGTGCGCATGATCAGCGGCAATTCCTTCCCCGGCAGTCAGTTGGACGCACAGGGGCGGGTGCTGTTGCCGCCGACGCTGCGCCAGCGGGTGGGGCTCGACAAGAGCGTACGCTTCGTCGGCGTGGGCCGAAGCCTCGAGGTCTGGGACGAGGAGCGCTACCAGGCCGAGTGCGAGGCCGTGGAGGAGACGAGCGCGCAGTTGCTTGAATACATCAACGACCGCTACTATGGGCCCAAGGAGTAGCGGATACCAAGCGCGGGGGATCGATTATGAGTGCAAATTACCGCAAGGCGGCCGGAACGGCATACATCCCGGACATGGAGGACTGGTGGGACGACAAAGCATCGAACGCGCCCGCGCGTCAAAACCGGCCGCGCCACCGCGTCAACCGTGTTCCCGCCCCCGCGCCGGTGCTGCGCGAGCGCGCGCCGCGTGCCGAGCGGCGCAAGCTGGCCGGCCGCAACCGGCTTTTGATGTATGCGACGCTCGGGGTGTTGGTGATTTGCCTGTTTTTGCAGGTGAACCGCTACGCGCAGATGGCGGCGCAGACCAAGCACATCTCGAAGCTGGTCAACGAGATCAAGCAGTTGGAGACCGACCAGACCAACCTCGAGCTGCGGCTGAGCGCGCGCGCCAACCTCGAGCGCGTGCGCGATGCGGCCATGTACAACCTGGGCATGGACTACCCCGCCGAAGGACAGGTGCGCGTGGTGACGCTCACCGCGCTGCCCCCCGAAGTACGCTCGCAGATGGCCGTCAATCAGGCCGATTAGGCCCGGCAGCGTGCGGCTCCCGGGCACGGGAGGGGTAGCGTTGGTTCCGACGGGCCCGGTGGTCAGGCGGCGCCTGGCATTGTTGACGGCGACCTTCTTCGTGTTGTTCTGCCTGCTGTCATGGCAGCTGTTCTTCCTTCAGGTGCTAAGCAGCCGCGCCTTACAGGCGCGCGCGCAGAGCCAATGGACGCAGGAGAGCATGATTCAGCCCTCGCGCGGCACGATCTACGACCGGAGCGGCCGTACGCTGGCCATCAGCGCCACCGCTTACGCGGCGTCGGTCAGTCCCCGCCAGGTTGCGGACGCCGCTCTGTTCGCGCGGCTGCTGTCGCCGGTCCTGAATATAGAAGCGGCCGACATCGCGCGCAAGGCCTCCGACCGTTCAAAGGGCGGCGTGACGCTCAAGCGTCAGTTGAGCCGGGAGGTCGCGCGCCAGCTCAAGGCGATGATCGCCGAGCACCGCGCGGCCGGGTCGCCGGCGCTGAACGGGCTCTACCTCGAGGAAGACACCCGGCGCTATTATCCGCTGGGCGACTTCGCCAGCCAGTTGATCGGGCTGACCACGATCGACGGGGTGGGGCAGTCGGGCCTGGAAAAATCGCTCAACAAGTACCTGTCGGGCCGCGCCGGGCGGGTGCTGGACGAGATCGACGGCAAAGGGCGGGAGCTGGCCGGGGGCGCGCGCGAGCACGTGCCCCCGGTGGAAGGATCGCTTGTCACGCTGACGCTCGACGCGGCGATCCAGTCGATCGTGGAGCAGGCGGCCCGCGAGGCGATGACCGTCAACGGCGCCAAGGCGGTGCGCGCGCTGGTCATGAACCCGAAGACCGGCGAGATCTTGGCCATGTGCGCCAAGCCCACGTTCGACCTGAACGACCCGCCGCGCTCCGACGTCGCCGCGCTCAATGAACTGATGCGCAACCGCATCGTGGTCGACGCCTACGAGCCCGGCTCCACGTTCAAGATCATCACCTCCGCGGCGGCGCTCGAGGCCGGCGTGACGCGGGTAAACGAGGGCTTTTACTGTTCGGGTTCGGTGATGGTCGAGGGCGGGCGCATCCGTTGCTGGGGCCGGCCGCACGGCTCGCAGACGATGGCCAAGGCGCTTCAAAACTCGTGCAACCCGGTGTTCGTGGAACTGGGGCTGCGCCTGGGCGTGGAGCGCTTCTACGACTATCTGGAGGCGTTCGGGCTGGGCGCGCCCACGGGCGTGGATATCGAGGGCGATTCGGGCGGCATCCTGATCCCGCGCGACAAGTGCAAGCGCGTGGACATCGCCCGCGTCGGATTCGGGCAGTCGGTGGCGGTGACGCCGCTGGGGCTTCTGACCGCGGCCTCGGCGGCTGTCAACGGCGGCAACCTGATGCGGCCCTACGTAGTCAAAGAGGTGGTCTCGCCGGAAGGCGAGGTGATTTTTCGGGGAGCAAGCCGCGTGCTAAAGCACCCGATCTCGCAAAAGACCTCTGCCACCATGCGCAAGCTGCTCGAGGACGTGGTGACCAGCGGCGGCGGCAAGAACGCCTACCTCAAGCAGTACCGCGTGGGCGGCAAGACCGGCACGGCGCAGATGTACGTGGACGGCGCGGTGTCATTGGACACCCACATCGGCTCGTTTTTGGGCTTCGCGCCGATCGACGATCCGCAGATCGCGGTATTGGTCATCGTGGACGAGGCCGCCGTCCGCCCGGATTTCGGCTCGGTCACGGCCGCGCCGTTCGCCAAGCAGATCCTGGAGCGCAGCCTGATCCACCTGGGCGTCGCGCCCACGGGTCAAAAGGACAAAAAGGCGCGCGAGGTCGCGATGCCCGACGTCGTCGGCATGGATACCGGCGAGGCGATCAAGGCGCTGCGGGCGGCGGGGCTGACCGCGCTGCTCGAGGGTCCGGGCGCGAAGGTCGAGATGCAGCTGCCCGCGCCCGGCGTCGGTATGGCCGAAGGGTCGCTGGTCATGCTATACGTGGAGGGCGCGCCGGCCGAAGACGCCGAACGCCGTGTTTCGGTGCCCGACGTCACGCACCTGTCGATCGGCGAGGCCAACCGGCTGCTGCGCGGCTACGGCCTTACGATGACGGTCGAGGGCAGCGGCGTGGCGGTCGCGCAATCGCCCGCGCCGGGCGAGATGGTGACCCCGACCAGCGCGGTAAAGGTGATCTTTGAAAAGCCGGGCGGTACGTCCTAGGCAACCGCCGATTTACGACACGCCAAGCAATGGAGGCATAGCCATGAAACTTACGACATTGGCCCAGCATGTTCCGGGACCCACCAAGATCGAGCGTTACGCGGACAATCAGGTGACAGCGCTGTGCACCGACTCGCGCAAGGTGACCGAGGGAGCGCTGTTCTTCTGCATCCCCGGCCTGCGCGCCGACGCGCACGACTTCGCGCCCCAGGCGGTCGCGGCGGGCGCGGCTGCGCTGGTGGTAGAGCGCCCGCTCGACCTGCCCGTGGCGCAGGTGATCGTACCGGACGTACGCACGGCGCTGTCGTACATGGCGGCCCAGTTTTACGGCCGGCCGGCCGAGCGGCTCAAGCTCGTGGGGATCACCGGCACCAAGGGCAAGACGACGGTGAGCTTCCTGACCAAGTCGATCCTGGAGGCGGCCGGCCACAAGGTGGGGCTGATCGGCACCGTGTGCTCGATGATCGGCGAGGAGGAAATTCCCGCCAACCTGACCACCCCCGATCCGGTGGAGTTTCAGAGCCTGCTCAAGCGCATGGCCGACGCGGGCGTGACCTATGTGGTCATGGAGGTGTCGGCGCACGCGCTGGCGCTGCGCAAGCTCGAAGGCATTTTCTTCGAAGTGGCGGGCTTTACCAACCTGTCGCAGGATCACCTGGATTTCTTCGGCGACATGGATCGCTACATGCAGGCCAAGCTCAAGCTGCTCACGCGCGAGAAGTGCGGCCACGTGGTGTACAACGCCGACGACGAGCGCGTAGCGACAGCCGTGAAGGCACTCGGCATCCCGGCGACCGACGTGGGCATCCGCGTGCCGTCGGGCATCCACGCCAACGACATCGAGGTGGGCGAGCGGGGCCTCGCGTACCAACTGACCTTTTCGAAGCGTTTCAAGATCGCGGTCAACCTGCAGCTGGCCGGCGTGTTTAATGTGTACAATTCGATGATGGCGGCGGCGCTCGGTCATGTGCTGGGCGTGGACAAGCGCGCGATCGGGCAGGGATTGGCCCAGCTGCGCGGCGTACCCGGGCGCATCGAGCTGCTCGAGACCGAGACGCCCTACCGGGTGATTCTCGACTACGCCCATTCGCCCGACGCGCTCGAGAACATCCTGAGCACGATCCGCCAGACGGCGCGCGCGCGCGTGATCGCGCTGTTTGGCTGCGGCGGCGACCGCGACCACGAAAAGCGCCCGATCATGGGCGCGATCGGCGGGCGGCTCGCCGACTACTGCATCCTGACCAGCGACAACCCGCGCAGCGAGGACCCCAACGCGATTCTCGACGAAATCGAGCGCGGCATCCGGCCGACCGGCGGCGCGTATCGGGTGATCGAAAACCGGCGCGAGGCCATCCGGGCGGCGCTTGAGATGGCGGGGCCCGGCGACGTGGTTGTGCTGGCAGGCAAGGGCCACGAGACCTATCAGGAGGTCAAGGGGGTCAAACACCCGTTCGACGAAAAGGTGGTCGTCCAGCAGCTGCTGGCCGAAATGGCGGATGGGAAATGACTCGTTTGGAGGTTACATAGGATGCAGCGTTTGATTTTGTCGGTGATCCTCTCGTTTCTGGCGGCCATCGCGATCGGCCCGGTGGTGATTCCCTGGCTTAAGCGGATGAAGTTCGGCCAGACCATCTTTGAGCTGGGTCCCGAGACCCACAAGAAAAAGCAAGGCATCCCCACGATGGGCGGCATCATCTTCGTCGTGCCCATGCTGCTCGTGCCCGTCTTGCTGTCCCACGGCTACGCGCGCGGGAACTTTTTGTGGGTGGCGCTGATTGGAACGCTGGGTTTTGGCGCGATCGGCTTCGTGGACGACTTCATCAAGGTCAAGCGCAAGCGCTCGCTGGGGTTGACGCCGATTCAGAAGGTCATCCCGCAGTTGGCGCTGTCGGCGGCGCTCTCTGTGTGGGCGTACAACGAACCGACCATCAGCTCCAAGCTGATTGTGCCGTTCACCGGTTTGACCTGGGATCTCGGCTGGTTCTTTATTCCGTTCATGGTGTTCGTGCTGGTGGGCACGGTCAACTCGGCCAACCTGCTGGACGGGCTGGACGGCCTCCTGGCCGGCTGCTCGCTGATCGATTTTATCACGATGGCGATGATCGTGATGCTGCTGGCAAGGGGCGAGAACCCGGAACAAGACGGTAGCCTCACCTCGCTGATGCTGTTCTGCGGCGCGGCGACCGGCGCGCTGATGGGCTTCTTGCGCTTTAACGTCTATCCGGCGGGTGTGTTCATGGGCGACGTGGGCTCGTTCGCGATCGGCGGCGCGCTGGCGGCGGTATGCCTTACGACGCGGCTGTCGCTGTTGCTGCCAATCATAGCGCTTTCGATGGTGGTGTCGAGCCTGTCCGACATCATCCAGATCGGCTACTTCAAACTGACGCATGGCAAGCGGGTGTTCCGCATGGCCCCGCTGCACCATCACTTCGAGTTGTCGGGCATGCCGGAGACGCGCATCGTGTCGATGTATATGATTGTGACGGCGCTTTTGTGCCTGGTGGCGCTGTTGGGATTTACCGCGTAGGGGCGGCATAAATAGATAGGGGAAAACCGGCCCGGGGGTGTGAAAACGCAATGGAAAGACCAAAAAGGGTGCTCGTAGTCGGCATGGCGCGCAGCGGCGTGGCGGCGGCATCGCTGCTGGCGGGTCAGGGCGTGCGCGTGCGGCTGTCGGACGCCAAGGGGCGCGAGCAGCTCAAAGAGGCGCTCGCGCCGCTTGAGAACTTGGAAGGCGTCGAGTACCGATTGGGCGAGCCGGTCGAAGGCTTGCTCGACGACGTGGATCAGGTGGTAATCAGTCCCGGCGTGCCCATCGGCCATCCGGTGGTTGATGCGGCGCGCGCGCGCGGGATCGAGCTGATCGGCGAGCTGGAACTGGCCTTCCGGTACGCCAGGGGACGGCTGATCGCGATCACCGGCACCAACGGCAAGACCACCACCACCACGTTGCTGGGCGAAATCTTCAAAAACGCGGGCAAGCTGACGTTCGTCGTGGGCAACATCGGGCTGCCTTACGCGAGCGTGGCGGCCGGGACGCGCGACACGGACGCGGTGGTGTGCGAGGTGTCCTCGTTCCAGATGGAGACCGTCCGCTCGTTCCACCCGTCGATCGCGGCCATCCTGAATATCACCGAGGATCACCTGAACCGCCACGGCACGATGGAAAACTACATCGCGCTCAAGGCGCGCATCTTCGAAAATCAGGTCCAAGACGACTGCCTGGTGCTCAACTACGACGACCCGGCGCTCGTCCCGTTGGCCGAGCGCGCGCCCGGCCGCGTCGCGTGGTTCTCCCGGACGCAGGTGCCGCCCGTGGGTGCGTTCATCTTAGGCGGCGCGATCGTATACGGCAGTGCCGACGCGCACCGCTGCGTGTGCCCGGCGGACGAGGTGTTCATTCCGGGGCCGCACAACCTGGAAAACGCGCTGGCCGCCGCCGCGATCGCCATAGAGGCCGGGGTGCCGGTGCCGGTGATCCGGCACACGCTGCGCACGTTCAAGGGCGTGGAGCATCGCTGCGAGTTTGTGCGCACGCTCGAGGGCATCAGCTACATCAACGACTCGAAGGGCACCAACGTCGATTCCACGCGCAGGGCCATCGCGGCCATGAAGGCCCCGACCGTGCTGATCGCGGGCGGCTCCAGCAAGCAGGTGGACATGTTGCCGCTGGCGCGCGCGATTGCCGAGGGGCCGATCGCACATGTGGTGCTGGTGGGCGCGACTGCGGACGAGATCGCCCGCGCGCTCGATCAGGTGGGCTATACAAGCTACGCGCGCGCCGGCATGGACTTCGAGCGGGCGGTAAACATGGCGCGTTCGCTCGCGGCCGAGGGCGGCACTGTGCTCTTGTCCCCGGCCTGCGCCAGCTTTGACCTGTTCCGCGATTACGAGCACCGGGGCGCGGAGTTCAAGCGCATCGTGGGGGCGCTTGCGCCCCGAACCGATTGACCGCCCGCTCTGAATTCGGGGCCAAAGCAAAGGCGGCGCGGCCGATGGACCGCAACGCGCGAGGGTTTCTCACGGTATTTTTGCTGCTGCTGGCGCTGGGGCTCGTGGTGCTCTACGCCGCCAGCTTCTACAACGCCCAGGACACGGCCGGCGGTCAGTACGCCGACGTGCTCAGCCAACTGATGGGCATCGCGCTGGGCGCCGTGATGATGCTGGCCGTGGCGAAGATCGACTACCGCGTGCTGCGCAAGCCGGTCGTATGCGGGGGGCTGCTGCTGGTTAGCCTTGCAATGCTGGCGCTCGTGCCGGTACCCGGCATTGGGCGGATGATTAACGGCTCGCGCCGCTGGCTCAGACTCGGGCCGATCAGCTTTCAGCCGTCGGAGCTGGCCAAGTACGCCATGGTGCTGTTCATGGCGCGCGCGCTCAGCCGCCGGGAGGCGAAGGTTTCCCGGCTGTTCACCGGCGTCGCGCCCATGCTGATCGTGCCCGTCGCCATGTTCTTCCTGGTGCTGCTTCAGCCCAACCTGTCCACGGCGGGTTCGATCTTGATCGTGGCGGCGGTCATGGTAATGATGGCGGGCGCGAAGTGGCGGCACCTTACGCTGCTGGGTGCGGGCGGCACGCTGCTCGGCGCGTTCTACGCGCTGTCGGAACCCTACCGGCGCGCGCGGCTGATGTCGTTCCGCGACCCTTTTGCCAAGCTGACCGACGAGGGCTACCAGCTGGCCCAGTCGCTGCTGGCGTTCGGCTCGGGCGGGCTGTTCGGCATGGGGCTCGGGCGGGGGCGGCAGAAGTTCGCGTTCCTGCCCTATCCCGAGAGCGACTTTATCTTCGCGGTGGTGGGGGAGGACATGGGGCTGATCGGCGGCCTGATCGTGCTTTCACTGTTCTTCCTGCTGATCTACTTCGGGTTGCGCATCGCGATGGCTTGCGAGGATCGGTTCGGGAGCTTGCTGGCCGGCGGGATCGTGGCGATGCTGGGCGTGCAGACGGTGATGAACGTCATGGTGGTGGTGGGGCTGATGCCCACGACCGGGCTGCCGTTGCCGCTGTTCAGCGCCGGCGGAACCTCGATCGCCATCATCATGGCCGCAGTCGCGCTGGTGCTGCGCATCGCGCGGCAGAGCCGGACGTAAATTTTCATACGGTGGACGGGCTAAAATTTTCCCTGGAATTCACCAATCGTCCGGCGGGGCATATGCTGATGGTGTGGCTCCGGATCATTGGAGGTGTGCCATGTGGAAGTTTTCCGGATCACCGGCGGCGAAAGGCTCACCGGGGAGGTCTTTGTGGGCAGCGCGAAAAACGCGGTGCTGCCTATTTTGGCTGCGGCGATCTTAACCAGCGAGCCGGTGGTGATCGAGGGGTTTCCCGAGCTGATCGATACCCGCAACATGCTCGGAATACTTACCACGCTGGGCTGCGACTGCCGCGTGTCAGGCGGTCGGGCGACGATCGACGCGCGCGCGGCCAGCGGCTACGAGATGCCCGCCGCGCTGTCGAAGGCGCTTCGATCGTCCATCTTCATGATGGGGCCGATGCTGGGCCGCTTTCGCAAGGCGGTGGTTACCTATCCCGGCGGCTGCGAAATCGGGCAGCGGCCGATCGACCTGCACCTCAAGGGCCTGCGCGCGCTGGGCGTTAAGATCGAAGAAGCGCATGGTATGATTTACTGCGACGGCAGCGCGCTGTCGGGCGGCGAGGTGCACCTGGACTTTCCGAGCGTGGGCGCGACCGAGAACGTGATGATGGCATCTGCCGTGGCTACGGGCCGGACCGTGATCCACAACGCGGCGCGCGAGCCGGAAATCCTCGACCTGCAGCGGTTCATGAACGCCTGCGGCGCGCGCGTATCGGGCGCGGGCGGCGGGCGCATCACCGTAGAGGGCGTGGAGGGGCTGCACGGAGCCAGGTTCCGGCCCATGCCCGACCGGATCGCGGGCGCGACGCTGCTGACCGCGGCCGCGATGACCGGCGGCGAGATCGCGCTCATCGGCGCGATTGTCGGCGACATGGGCGCGGTGCTCGACAAGCTGCGCAAGGCCGGTTGTGAGATCGCGTGCGAGGAAGGGCGCGTCATGCTGCGCGCGCCCGCACGGCTTCACGCCATCGAGGTTTCTACCCAGCCGTTCCCCGGCTTCCCCACGGACATGCAGGCTCAAATTATGGCGCTGGCCTGCGTCGCCGAGGGCGCGTCGGTGATCGTGGAAAACGTGTTTGAGAACCGGTTCGCGCATGCGCCGGAGCTTCGGCGCATGGGCGCGGACATCTGGATGAGCGGCGGCCGAACCTGCGTGGTGCGCGGCGGCCGGTTGACCGGCGCGCGCGTGAGCGCGCGCGACCTGCGCGGCGGCGCGGCGCTGGTGCTGGCGGGCCTGGCCGCCGAGGGCGTGACCGAGGTGTCGGGCGTGGAGTTGATCGACCGCGGCTACGAAAAGCTGGAGGCATCGATCAGCGCGCTCGGGGGCAAGATAGAGCGGCTATAAAGGATAAGAGGGTTACAAATGGCAGCGAGCAGAAGATATCGAAGCGGACGCAGGCGGGCAGGCCCTTCAGGGCTGGTGCTCGGCCTCGTCTTCGTTTTGGCTGCGGGTTTTGTGGTCAGCCGGGTGTTTGTGGTGAGGCGCGTCGCCGTCAGCGGCAACGAGCGCGTGGGCGATCAGCAGATCGTCGAGCTGTCCGGCATTTTGCCCGGGCGCAGCATCTTCACGGTCGACCGGGCGGCGGTCGCGCGCGCGTTTGAGCGCGAGGGCAACGTCGCGCTGACGGACGTCGAGGTCGTCTGGCCCGACACCGTGCGCCTGAACGTGCGCGAGCGCACGCGCGCCGCCGTCGTCAATCACCTGGGCATGTCGATCGCGGTGGACGAGGCGGGCGTGGTGATCGAGGTGCTGCGCTCGCTGCCTGAGGGCGCGCTGCCGGTGGTCACCGGCCTTTCGGCCACCGGCTACCAGCCGGGCCGGCCGGTCAGATCGAGCGTGCCCACCCAAGTGGACGCGATGGCGAGCGTGCTGGGCGCGGCCCGCTCTCAGGGTCTGACCGAGCTAATCAGCGAATTGAATGTGTCCGATCTGGACAATCTTTACCTGATGACGCGCGCGGGCATGATGGTCAAGCTGGGCGACGCCGCGAGCATGGACGCCAAGCTTATGTGGATGCAGAGCGCGCTGAACAGCCTGACCGCGGAGGGCGCGTCTTCGGGCACGATCAACGTGGCCAGCGGCAAGGATGCGATCTATAGCGCGCCGTAGGCGCTTTATATGCGTAAATGGCGAAATTTTGACGCAAAAGCCCCTTTCCTTTTACACGCGAAACCTGTATAATATAAACAGTATGGGTATATGAGGCGTACCGATTGATGACAAGGCAGGCGATGGACAAGCATGAAAAGCGTAGCCGCGGCCATAGACTTCGGCACTTCCAAGATTGTGACGCTGCTGGCGGAGAGCGGCGGCTTCAACCGGTGCGACATCACCGGGTCCGGAACTGTGCCGTATGACGGGTACATGAACGGGCGGTGGAACGCGCCCGATGAATTGGCCCAGGCGGTGCGCAATTCGGTCAGTGCTGCCGAACTCGAGGCCAAGACCCACATCCGCGAGGTGTACGTGGGGGTGCCCTGCGAGTACATTCGCGTGGTCAACACAGTGGCGCAGGTTGACGTAGGCGCACCCGACGGGCGGGTGAGCGACGCAGATATCGTGCTGGTGCATGACGCCGCCGCCGATCAGCTCGATCTAAAGTCGATGGGCGCGCCGGTGATTCACCGCAGTCCCGCCTGGTTCCAGGTGGACGAGGGCAAGAAGACCGGCTCTCCCGAGGGGGTCAGGGGGCGGACGCTCACCGCTTCCGTGTCGTTCGTGCTGGCCGATCCCAGCTTCATCGAGGATGTCACGCATCTGCTCACCGATCTCGGGCTCGGCGTGCTAGGCTTTCTGGCGCCGTCGATGGGCGAGAGCATGCTGCTTTTGTCGATCGAGGAGCGCGACCGGGTGGCGGTGCTGATCGACGTGGGTTACCTGAACACCGAGTTTTCGGTGATCTGGGGCGACGCGATGGTGTACCACGCGGTGCTGCCTATGGGCGGCGGGCACATCACCGCGGACCTCGCGAGCGAGCTTTCGATCCCGATGCGCGCGGCCGAGCAGATCAAGCGCGAGTACATCTTCATGCCCGACGAGTTCGATCAGGCGGGCGACCCCGAGGTCACCGACGACCGCGGGCAGCGCCTGACCTTTCCGCGTGCGTTTGTGCAGTCGATCATCGAGAACACCGTGGGCGACTTGATTAATATGCTCGAACTGGCGCTCAAGGAGTGCGAGGAGCTGCTCGGCGCGCGCTCGCAGGTGTTTGTGACCGGCGGAGGGCTTTCGATGATGCGCGGCGGGCGCGAATACTTGTCGAGCAAGCTGGGACGCCCGATCAAGATCCCGATGGCCAAGGCCGCAAAGCTCAACAGCCCCGCGTTCGCCAGCGCGCTCGGCCTGGTGGACCTGGTATTCGATTCCATCGAACAGCGCACGGCTCAGGAAGAGACGCTGCCCGGCCGGCTGGCCGACGGCGTGCGCGCCCTGTTTGGCAGAAAATAATTTTAAAGGACGAGGGGGATGCCTTGTGCTGGAATTTGACGTGGGAGATATCAACTTTGCCTCGATAAAGGTTGTGGGCGTGGGCGGTGCCGGCACCAACGCGGTCAACCGCATGCTCGACACCGGGCTGCGCGGCGTGGACTTCATCGCCGTCAACACCGACAAGCAGGCCCTGTCGCTTTCCAAGGCGCCCACCAAGATACAGATCGGCGAAAAGGCCACCAAGGGGCTGGGCGCGGGCGCCAAGCCCCAAATCGGCCAGCAGGCCGCCGAGGAGAGCCGGGACGAGCTCATGCAGGCGCTCAAGGGCGCGGACCTGGTGTTCGTGACCTGCGGTATGGGCGGCGGCACCGGCACCGGCGCGGCGCCGGTCATCGCGGAAATCGCGCGCGGCATGAACATCCTGACCATCGGCGTGGTTTCGAAGCCGTTCCTGTTCGAGGGGCGTCAGCGCATGAAGAACGCCGAGTACGGCATCGAGCAGCTCAAGATCAACGTGGACACGCTGGTGGTGGTGCCCAACGACCGGCTCCTGTCGGTGGTCAGCAAGGGCACGACGATGAACGATGCCTTCCGCATCGCCGACGACACGCTGCGCCAGGGCATCCAGGGCATCTCCGACCTGATCGCGGTGCCGTCGATGATTAACCTCGACTTCGCCGACGTGCGTTCGGTCATGGAGTCCAGGGGCCTTGCGCACATGGGCATCGGCGTGGGCAAGGGCGAGAACCGCATGGTGGACGCCGCCAAGCAGGCCATCTCGAGCCCGATGCTCGAGACCTCGATCGACGGCGCGCGCGCGGTGCTGATAAACATCACCGGCGGCGCGGACACCTCGATCATCGACATCAACGAGGCCGCGCAGCTAATCACCCAGGCCGCCGATCCAGAGGCCAACATCATCTTTGGCGCGGGCATCGACGAGTCGCTCAAGGACGAGGTGCACATCACCGTCATCGCGACCGGCTTCGAGAAGGTGCCGTTCACCCCGCCGGCCGATCAGGCCCAACCCGCGCAGCCGCAGCGCCGCATGGGCGACGGCGCCGAGGTGTCGCCGATCTTCGCGGGCGAGCAGCGCCCGGCGCGCCGCTCTTACCTCGACGACGCGGCCAACTTCACCTTCCGCTCGAACCCGCCCCGCTATGAGGAAGAGGCCGCGCGCGAGCCGCAATACCAGCCCCAGTACCAAAACGAGCCTCAATATCAGCCGCAACCCCAGCCGCAGCCGCAGCCGCAGCCCAGGGAGCGGGTGTATCAGGACCGCTCGTTCGAGGAAGAGCGCGAGCCCCAGCGCCGCGGCTTTTCGCCCGACGTGCCGAACTTCCTGAAGCGCAAATAAATCCCGCCGACGCAAGGCTCGAAATCTTCCCGCCCTTTGTACGCGCCTGCGGGCGCGTATGGGTTGCCGAGCGGCATTTGCCGCTCAACGACGTTTTACCAATGGTCTGCGAGGGCCGCCGCGTTCGCGGCGGCCCTTTTGTTGCAGAGACACGCCACGCAAAGGAGGACTGCCGATGAAGCGCTTCTGGAAGACGCTCGCCCTGCTGCTCGCGCTGTGCGCGCTCTCAACCGCCGCGCAGGCCGCGCCGCCGCGAAAACTCATCCTGCTGCCCGAAGACGACCGACTGCTGGTAGGCCAAACCCTGGACCTGACTGCCCACCCGCTGCCGGTGAGCGCGTCCGCCGACGTCGTGTGGAATTCGAGCAATCAAAAACTCGCCACCGTGGACGAACGCGGGCACGTCGTTGCACTCGCGCCGGGCACGGTGAAGATACGCGCGCGCGCCAAGGACCGACCGAGCGTCTACGCGGTGCGCACGCTGCGCGTGAGCGTCGAACTGCCCACCGTGCCCGACGAGCAGATGGCGCGAACTGTCCCGGCGCGCAACACCGCGCCCGGCGCGATCGAAGAAAATATCCAAAAGATCGACGCGGTATATCGCAGCGCGCTCGGCCAAGTCAACCGGCTGATGCGCTCGGGCCACATCACGCAAAACGATGCCGACCTGCGCGCCCAGATCGTCACCCGCGCGTTCGCCATGTACCGCTTTCCCTGGATGACCCAAAAGACTCAGCGCTACTGGACGCGCGCCTACGGCACACAGAAGGATTTCATGCCCGGCGTGGTCTACTACGGGCTGCCCTACATTCAGCACGGCCTGGGCAAGAATTCGATCAACCGCACGTACAATGTGGTCAAGGCGGTGGCCCAGGGCTTCTACCTGGACAGCGGCAAGGGCTACCACCTGCTCAGCCCGACCAAGCGCCGCGACGGCATGTACGTGGGCAACGACTGCTCCTCGTTCGTGGGCATGAGCGTGTGGGGCGGCTCGCACCGCAACGCCTGGATCCGCACCCGCCGGCTCTACGATGTGGGCCTGTACCGCACGCTGCCCGGATACGAAGCGCTGCGACCGGCCGACATCCTGGTGCGTTACAACGCGCACGTAGTGTTCTTTCTGTATTACCTGGACGCCGCGCGCGGCCGCATGATGATCCTGGAGCAGGGCGGCGGAGACGCCTCCGACATGCACAATACGCTGTGCGCCTCGATTGTGCCGACCGACCGGTATATGCGCGGCGGCTACCGGCCCAGGAGGCTGTCCGGCCTCTCCTTACGGTAATGATGCAATACGGATGCCACGGCCGCCGAGCGCGGCCCAGATTTCGACAGATTCGCCCAAGTCCATGCTGATTTGTCGAAAGTCAGCCCTCTTCGCGCTTAATAATGGAAGAAATTGACCGCGCAACGGCACCGATAATTAACGTCGGTGCCGTTTTTTGTGGTCGAATGGTGCATAATTGGGCGTAAAATGCTGGAGAATAGCACCATAATGATCGATATTTGTCAAACAAAATGGCGATTGAGACGCCGCCATGCTGCGTTATTCGCGGGACGGGCTCTCTATACTGGACAAGTGGGCGGTGGTGGCGTGGCGATTTCGATTGAGGTATACGCGCTAATCAATTTCACCATGAATACGATCATCATCGCGGCGGTGGCGCGCAGCCGGGGTCGCATCCGGTGGGGGCATGTGCTGTGCGCGGCCGGGTTCGGCGCGCTGTACGCGGTGGCCGCGCGCTCCGGCTGGTTCCCGCAGCTGAACTGGCTGCCCTGCCAGGCGATGTTGGCGGTCGTGCTGACGCTCGTGGGCGTGAGGGTTGGAAGCGCTAAGGAGTTGGCGAGCGGCACGCTGATGCTCGTGGGCGGCACGGTGTTTCTGGGCGGGGCGCAGCAGCTGCTCATCCGGCTGCTGGGCGGCCCGTCGCCGCTGACGCTGTCGCTCGGCGCGATCGCCGGCGGCGCGGCGCTGGTGGCGGCGTTGGCGGTGCGCGCGCAGCGGCTCGAGCGTTGGGAGGCGCAGGTGCTGATCCGGCGGGGCAATGTTTCTGCGCGGCTGACCGCGCTGATCGATACCGGCAACCGGCTGCACGAGCCGCTGAGCGGTCTGCCGGTGCTGATCGTGGAAGCGGGAAGGCTCAGGCGGATGCTGCCCGCCCCCTTCGATCCTATGCGGCCGGTCTCGACCTTGCCACCGGAATTTCGGCTGGTCAGCTACGGCGCGCTGGGCGGGCAGGGGAGGATGGGCTGCTTTTCGCCGGACGAGCTGCTCGTGAGCTACGGCGACGGCTGGATGCGCGCGCCCGACGTGTGGGTGGCGGTGTATCCGGGCAGGATACCGGGCTCGGCGCACGCGCTGGCGCCCGCGGTGATTGGAAGAATAACACCCGCCGGCAGGCGGATCATCAAAAGCGAAGAAGGAGGTCGGTACCGATGGTCTATCCCGCACATCAGGCGATGAGGCAGACGGTGCTTGGGCTGGTGGTCAGGATACGGCGGGGCAGCGTGTGCTACATCGGCGGCTGCGACATGCTGCCTGCGCCGCTCGACCGGGACGCGGAGACACGGGCCATGCGCGCCATGGGCGCGGGCGATACGCGGGCGCGCGCCGCGCTGATCGAGCACAACTTGCGGCTGGTGGTCTACATCGCGCGCAAGTTCGAGAATACGGGCATAGGCATTGAAGACTTGATTTCCATCGGCGCGATCGGGCTTATCAAGGCGGTGGGTTCGTTCAACCCCGACAAGAACATCAAGCTGGCCACCTACGCGTCGCGCTGCATCGAGAACGAGATCCTGATGGTGCTCAGGCGCACCAACCGACTCAAGATGGAGGTGTCGTTCGACGAACCGCTCAACACCGACTGGGACGGCAACGAGCTGCTGCTGAGCGACGTGCTCGGCACCGACAGCGACCTGGTGTCGCGCGACCTCGACGCCGACGTCGAACGGCAGATGCTCTACGAGGCGGTCAGACGACTGGGCGCGCGCGAGAAGCGGATCGTGGGGCTGCGCTACGGCCTGTACGGCGGCTGCGAACACACGCAGAAGGAGGTCGCCGACCTGATGGGCATCTCGCAAAGCTACATATCGCGCCTGGAAAAGCGCATCATCCGGCAACTGCAGACGGAGTTGCTGAAGATGGCGTGATGAATGGAGGCCGAGGAGGCGGATAACCTGCGGTTGCCCGCCTCCTCGCAATTCATAGGCCGCCCGCCATACCTAATCTACCTTGATCCGCTCCCGCACGACGGCGTCCTCCGCTACGTCCAATGAAACGGAATACTCCGCGCGGTCGATTTCGCAGCCGCTTCCTATGGTCACTTCCGCGCCGCGCACCACCTTGGCACGGGTAAACTCCAGAAAGACGCAGGTGGCCTCGATGGAATCGGCGGTGAGAAAACCGCCCAGGCCGAACGGAAGTTCTAACGGAAGTGGGATGCCCAGCGCGCCAAAGATGCCGCCGCGACGCACGGAAACGCGCTCGCCGCCGATCTCGTCGATGCGGCTCTGCCCGGCCAGGCTGATGTCCGCGGTACCCGCGTTGATTAGGCCGCCCACCTCGAAGGCCCCTGAGAGCGTCAGCGCCTCGCACTCGATGCCCTTGGCGGCTTTCAGGCTGCCGGTGGCATGCAGCGTTCCGGCCCGGATTGCCCCGCCGACAGCACTGATTCCGCTGAGCTTAACTTCGTTTTTCGCGGTCACGTCGCCCTCTACTTTGAAAGTGCCCGACGAGAGCAACTCCTTTGCGTCCAGGTTGCCCCCCACCGACGCCGTGCCGCCGACGCGGAATTCGCCGACGGATGCGTTCCCTTCGATGCGGGCGCTGCCCGACGCCTTAAACCGGTCGCCTTTGACGCCGCCCGCCACCTTGACGCTGCCTGAAGATACAAACGCCTCGCATGCGACGTCTCCGTCGATATAAGCACTGCCCGAGACGTTTACGTTTCGGTACGTGCCGCCGCCGAGCCTGGCCGAGCCGGACGCCTTCAAGTCCTGAAGGTTCTCATGCATGGTTCTCTTCCCCCTCCAACAATTTCCCCAGCAGTCGGTTGCATTTCTCCGGCAGATCCGAGAGCGACAGGCCCCAAGCGACCTCAACGCCCTTTGGCGGGTGAACCACGCCATCCGGCTGGAGGTAGAGCGGCAGGTAGGCCTCCCCGCTTTTGAGCAGCACGATCCGCCCGTCGTCCTTGCCCAACAGTCCGGCCTGCTGCCAGGCGATCAGCGCGTCGAGCACCTCGCGCAGCGTGTCGTCGCTCAGTTTTACGCCCGCGCGCTGCACGTCCGCCGCAATCATCACGCACAGCGCCTGCCCGTGGTCGAATTCCTCCGAGCGGATCAATCGTCGCAGCGCCGCCGCCGGGCGCGCGGCGAAGGGCAGCATCCCCACCGCCTCCGCCCGGTAGGTGCGGCTCGCGGCCTCGGGCGACAGCATGTCCATCAGCTGCGTCAGCGAGTAGCGATCCTTGTTTTCCAGGATGAATTGAATGCGCTCGACGGCGCGCCTGGGCAAAAACGTCTCCTGTCCCGTGAACGCCGACCGCTTGGCGAACCAGCTGTCCGGGATCAGCCGCTCCCGCTTCCATCGGTAAAGCTGCCCATAGGAGATGCCCGTCGCGTCCAGCAACTCCTTTTTGGAAATCCAGTCTTCCATAAGCGCCCCCTCACCTCTGGCCTTCATACGAAACAAAACATTGTTACGACAAGAGTATAACAAAACAATGTTTTGCCGTCAAGCGCTGCCTGGAAAATTAACCGATGGCAAAAGACCGGACGTCCGGTCGGGCCCGATCAACGGCAAACCCCCGCCGAGCTTTCGCATGGCGGGGGTTTGCCGGGGGGCTATGCTGCGAGGGCGGGCGAACGCCGTGCGCAATCGATTTATACGTACTTCTTCATCTGCGCCAGCGCCGCCTTCTCCAGCCGCGAGACCTGCGCCTGCGAGATGCCGATCTCTTCGGCCACCTCCATCTGCGTGCGACCGGCGAAGAAGCGCTGGCGGATGATCTTCTGCTCGCGCGCGCCCAGGCGCGAAAGCGCCTGCTTGATTGAGAGCGAGCGCACCCAGTCGTCCTCGCTCACCCGGTCGTCGCGCACCTGGTCGAGCACGTAGATCGAATCGCTGCCGTCCTGGAATACCGGATCGTACAGCGACACCGGGTCTTGGATGGCCTCGAGCGCGAACACCACGTCCTCCTCGCGCACCTCCATCTCGCGCGCGATCTCGGCCACCGTCGGATCGCGCCCGTCGCGCTGCACCAAGTGGTCGCGCGCCTTGAGCGCCTTGTAGGCCATATCGCGCAGCGAACGCGACACCCGGATCGGGTTGTTGTCCCGGAGATAGCGCCGAATTTCGCCGATAATCATCGGCACGGCGTAGGTGGAGAACCGCACGTTTTGTGATAAGTCAAAGTTGTCTATGGCCTTCATGAGCCCGATGCAGCCCACCTGAAACAGGTCGTCCACGTTTTCGCCGCGGTTGTGGAAGCGTTGCAGCACGCTCAGCACCAGACGTAGATTGCCCTGTATGAATTCATGCCGCGCGCGCTGGTCGCCCGCGTGCACTTGGGGAAACAACTCGCGCATGCGCTCGTTCTTAATCACCGGCAGCCTGCTCGTGTCCACCCCGCAGATTTCGACCTTCCCGATCATAAAGCCACCTCCGCGCGTGGGATTTGATTCGCGTTTCTCTCAGAGTATTACCGCGTGCGGTGGCTTTTATGCCGCGCGACCCGACCGACGCCCGCGATCGGGTTAAAGCCATTGTAACAAATAAAGGCAGAAATAAATCAACTATAAATGATTGGTTCATACTGGACATTCGTGCCGGATTGATATATAATTATCGAGGGACCAATGCAGAGGAGGTAACGAGGATGAAGAAACTCTGGTTGTTGTTGTTGGTGTTGTGCTTTGCCATGCCCGGCGTGGCGATGGCCCAGACCGCGGGTACATACACCCAGACGGTCAAGGGCATGTTCGATGGGCTGACCGTCGAGGTGAAGCTGAGCGACTCGGCGATCGAGGACGTGAAGGTTACCGCTCACAACGAAACCGATACGGGCCTTCCCGCGCTTGAGAAGATTCCGGCCGCAATCGTCGCTGCGCAGAGCGTGGCGGTGGACACGCTGGCGGGCGCGACGATGACGTCGAAGGGCATCATCGAGGCGGTGACGCTGGCGCTGACCGAGGCCGGCGCGGATCTGGCGGCCTATTCGAAGGCGCCGGAAGCCGCCGAAGCGACATCCTACTTCCCGGTTATGGGCTCGTTTGAAGTGCCCGCGACTTGGGACGAGAGCCACGACGTGGTGGTGGTGGGTTCGGGCTTTGCCGGACTCATGGCCTCCTACGCCGCCAAGCAGGCGGGCGCCGACACGCTTTTGATCGAGAAGCTGTCCGTGACCGGCGGCAACTCGGCCATCAACGGCGGCCAGTACGCGGCCTACACCTCCAAGGTGGCGGCCGATCTGCAGAAGAAGTTCAACCTCGAGCCCGACACCGCTGAGAAGCACATTGAGGACACGCTCAAGGGCGGCGACTTCATGTCGGATCCGGCGCTGGTGAAGAACATGGTCTACGGCTCCCCCTATGTGTTTAACCTGCTGCTGGACAACGGCCTCGTGATCCGCGACATCCTGGCCAGGCCCGGCGGACACTACGGCTACCGCACCTACGTGACCGAGAACCAGGTTGGCGCGGACATCACCGGATTGCAGTACAAGATGGTCAAAGAAGCCGGCGTCGATGTGCGGCTCGAGACCAAGATGGTTGAGATCTACCGCACGCGCGACGAGGCCAACCGCGTGGTGGGCATTCGCGTGGCGACCGAAGACGGCTACAAGACCATCGAAGCCAAGAAGGGCGTCATCCTGTGCACCGGCGGCTTCAGCTCGAACATCGAGATGCGCAGCACCCAGGTGCCCTTCCTGACCGCCGATCTCCCGACCACCAACATCCCCGCCGCCTCTACCGGCGAGGGCATCTACCTGGCTCAGGCGATCGGCGCCAACACCATGCAGATGTCCAACATCCAGCGCTATCCGTTCGCCGATCCCGAGAGCGGCGTGCTCGACAAGTACGCGGTGTGGCCGTTCACCGGCCCGAGCTTCGGCATCGTGTACGTCGACTACCAGGGCAACCGCTACGTGAGCGAGGGCGAGCGCCGCGACGTGTGCGCCAACGCCGCCTCGAATTCGGGCTTTATCTCGACCTATTCCATCGCGAATGAAGAGTTGCTGACCAAGTTTGCCAAGCCCGAGGAGATCGTCGAGGGCGTCGAGTCGGGCCGTGTGCTCAAGGCTGACACACTGGCTGAGCTGGCCGAGAAGATGAACGCCTGCGCCATCAAGGGCAAGTTCCCGCAGGTGACCGCGGAAAACCTCGAGAACTCGATCGCGCGCCACAACGGCTTCATCGACAGCAAGGTGGACGAGGATTTCCATAAGGTGATGGCCGACACCATGGTGAAGATCGAGAACGGTCCGTTCTACGCCATCCCGCAGTTCCCGTCGGTGCACCACACGATGGGCGGCCTGGTGATTAACACCGAGGCCGAGGTCAAGGACATCTACGGCCAGGTCATCCCCGGCCTGTACGCGGCGGGCGAGGTGACCGGCGGCGTGCACGGCACCAATCGTCTCGGCTCCAACGCCGACGCCGATGCCTGCGCGATGGGCTTCATCGCCGGCACCTACGTGGCCAGCGGTGAGATGCCGGAGTTCCTGCCGAAGAACTAACGCATCGAAAAGAAGGCCCCCGTCCGCATCCGCGGACGGGGGCCTTTTATGTGATTCACTTAATCCCTGAGTATACGAACGACTCGATGAATTGCTTTTGGAAAAAGAAGAACAGGATGAGCAGCGGGGCTACCACCAAGAAGGTGGCCGCGCACACGTCGCTCCATTGCGCGCCGGTCTCGTAGGACATGGCGAAGATCGCCAGCCCCACCGTCAGCGGGCGCTTGGCGACCGAGTCGATCATCACCAGCGGCCACAGGAAATTGTTCCACTGGTACGAGGCCGAGATCAGCCCGAACGCAATGTAGCATGGCGTCAGCAGCGGCACGTAGATGTCGATCAGCAATTGCCAGAACGGGCAGCCGTCCACGCGCGCCGCTTCTTCGAGCTCGTAGGGGATGGTCTTGATGGTCTGGCGCATCAGGAAGGTGCCCATCGCCGAGGCGAAGAAAGGCAGCATCACGCCGATGCGCGTGTTGATGAGGCCCATCCGTCCCATCATTTGGTAGTTGGGGATCATCAGCACGTCGGGCGTAATCATCAGTTGGGTCAGCATCAAGATGAACAGCACGTTCTTGCCGTAAAAATCGAGCCGCGCGAACGCGTAACCCGCCAGCGTAATCAGCACAAACTGCGCCGCCAGCACTCCGAACACCATGAGCAGCGTGTTCCAATAGTAGATGGAGAACGCAGCGGCTTTCCACACCCTGAGAAAGTTCTCCGCCGTCGGCCAGGCGACCGAGGACAGATCCAGCGCCTGGCTCGAGGGAATCCACGCCGTGCGCACCATCCAGATCAGCGGAATCGCGCATACCAGCGCGAATAGATACATCAAGCCGTAGTGAACGGCCCGGCCGATCCCCAGCCGCCTTTGCGTAGCCGAATACTGTGCCATCCGCGCTTCCCCCTAACTGTAGAATGTACGTTTGTCCTGGGTAAAGAACTGGACGGCGGATACCAGCAGCAAGAGTCCCACCAGCACCACCGTCATCGCCGAGGCGCGCCCCACATCCCAGAAGTCAAACCCCACCTGGAAGATGTAGAACAGCAGCATGTTGGTGGAGTTGTTGGGCCCGCCCTTGGTCATGATGTAGAGATGGTCGACCAGCTTGTAGGCGTTGGTCAGCGCGATGATGCTCACGTACAGCGTCGTGGGGCGCAAGAGCGGCCATGTGATGTGCCGGAAGATGCCGAGGGGACGCGCACCGTCGATCTCGGCGGCGTCGTACAGTTCCTCGTTGATGTTCTGAAGGCCTGAAATATAGAAGATCATGACGTAACCGGCCTGTTTCCAGATCAGCATGGCGATCAGCGCCCAGATCGCGCTGTCGGGGTTGCTGAGCAGCCGCCAGGAAGGGTTGATGTAGCCCAGCAGCCCATAGCCGGGCGTGTAGATGAACAGCCAGATGTTGGCCACCGCCACCATCGGCAGCAGCGTCGGATAAAAGAAGGCCACCCGCACGAAGCCCTTGCCGAAGCGCACCTTGTGCGCGAAGATGGCCATGGCCACCGCCAGACCGATGCTGGCCGGGATGGTCACCGCCGCCACCAGCAGGTTGTTGTAAAACGACTTCATGAAGATCGGGTCGCCGGACAGTTGCGCGTATTGCTTGAGCCCCACGTACACCGGCTTAATCGTAGACAGATTGTCGCGGTAGAAGCTGGCGACGGCGCTCGACACGATCGGGTATAGCGTGAACGTGCCCAAGAAGAGGAACGATGGCAGCAACAGGCCCCACGCGAGGACGCTGGTGCGCCACTTTTTGCGCGCGTAGGGCGAGAGGTGCGCGTGCCGGGCGCGGCCGGCGGGGGCAAGGCTTTGCGCCATAAAGCCACCTCCAGTCAATGGGGCTGTAGCGCGCCTGGCTACAGCCCTCATGATGCTTCGTTTGTACTATTTGTAGGCGGCCAGTACGCCGTCGGCGATCTGCTGCGCCTGGCCCATGGCCTCCTCCGGGGAGGCCGCGCCGGTCATGACCGCTTCGATGGCGGTGTCGAGCGCGTCCTGCACCATGCCCTGATCGTATACCGAGAATTCGGCGTGGGCGTAGGGCAGTTGGTCGCGCGCGGTCAGCGCGTGCGGGAACTCGGCGGCGTAGGCCTTGAGCCGATCGGTCTCGTAGGCGGCCGGGCGGGTCGCCACGTAGCCGGTGTCCATCGACCACTGCGCCACCCGGTCGGGGTCGTTCGTCATCCACTGGATAAAGCGGAACGCCGCGCGCGTCTGCTCCTCGGGCACGCCCTTGAACAGGTAGAAGTTGCCGCCGCCGGTGGGCGAGCCGCGCGATTCATCCGCCGGCAGCATCGCCGTACCGAACTCGAACAAGGCGTTCTTGCGCACATTGGTCAGGTTGCCGGTGGTGTGGTACACCATCGCCGCGCGCTGCTCGAGGAAGTCGGTTACCGTGGTCGACCAGGCCGCCGTGCCCGGCACCTGGTAACCCTTGTCGGACAAGCCCTTCCAGAACGTCAGCCCCTTGATGGTGCGCGGATCGTTAAAGTACACCTCGGTCCCGGCGTCATTCATCAGGTTAAAACCGTTTTGCTGGGTGCAAAAGGTCTGCAGCATCCAGTAGGCGTAGCCCGCCTTGTCCGAAGGAATCTGGATGCCGTAACGGGTGGTGGCGCCGTTGTCCACCTTGGTCAGCTTCGAGGCGTAGTCCTCGAGCTCCTGCCAGGTGGCGGGCGGCGTTTCGGGGTCAAGCCCCACCTCGCGGAACGCGTCCTTGTTATAGTACAGGATGATCGTCGAACGCTGCCACGGGATGCCGTAGGTTTTGCCGCCCGTGCGGCTGTTTTCCATGAACCCGTCGTAGAACCCGTTCAGCCAGGCCTGGTCGGCTTCGGTCGCGCAGAACTGGTCGTAGTCGTAGAGCGCGTCCATCGACAAAAGGGAGAACAGATCGATCGAGAACATCAGCGCAATCGCGGGCGTGTTGCCCGACTTAAGCGCGGCCTGCACCTTGGTGCGCGTCTCGGCGTAGGTGCCGGCGTACACCGGGTTGACGATAATGTCGGGGTTCTCCTCGTGAAACTGGCGGCACAGCGCCGAGATCAATTGGTCGGGTCCGCCGCCGACCGAGACGGGGAAGTACATGTCCAGCTCGATCGGTTGTGCAGCCGACGCGCCCGGCACCGCAAAGAAGGAGAGCACCAAGAGCAACGTGAACACGAGCGTAAGGAACCTCTTCATCGCAAAACCTCCATCCGATTCTTAATATATTTGGAACGATAATCCAATTATATGCGCAATATAATGCACTGTCAAGCCGAACCCCACTCAAAATGTAACGAAAAGCGTGAAATGCGCGGCGCCTGGCCAGTTCTGCGTTTCATAACAACCGGAACCATGCCCGCATCCGTCGGGCGGCGCCTTTTCCGCGGGAGCAAAACTGAAAGCCTCGGCGTAGCGCCGCTACGCCGAGGCTTTTGCAAGCGCGGTCTGACGAGAACTCAGATCACCGCCGCACGCACGCTATAATCAGCGTCTACCTGGGCGTCCCTGAGCTTGAACTGGTTGGCCTGCCGGATCAGCAGGTCGGCCTGGCCGTTGAGTTCCTCGCTGGCGGCGGCGGATTCCTCGGCGGTGGCGGAGTTGGACTGCACCACCTGCGACACCTGCATGATGTTCTGGTTGACCTGCGCGATGCCGCTCGCCTGCTCGACCGACGCCGTGTAGATGCCGTTCATCAGCCGCGTGGCGTTGTCCACTTCCGTAACGATCGCGCGCAGCGCCTCCGCCGTCTCGCTCGCGATCTTGCTGCCGCCGGTGACCTTCGCGATCGATTCCTCGATCAGGCTGGCCGTTTCCTTGGCGGCCTCCGCCGACTTGGCGGCCAAGCTGCGCACCTCGCCGGCCACCACGGCAAAGCCCTTGCCGTGCTCGCCCGCGCGCGCGGCTTCGACCGCGGCGTTCAGCGCCAGGATGTTCGTCTGGAACGCGATGTCGTCGATCACCTTGATGATGCCCGAGATGTTGCCCGACGAATGGTTGATGTCGTCCATCGCGCCCAGCAGCCGCTTCATCTGCTCGTTGCCCTGCTCGGCGTCGCGCTTGGCCTGCTCGGACAGCTCGTTGGCCTTTTTGGCGTTTTCTGTGTTGACCTGGGTCTGGGCGGCGATCTGCTCCATCGAGGCGCTCAGTTCCTCGACGGAGCTCGCCTGCTCGGTTGCGCCCTGCGCGAGCGCCGTGCTCGAATCCGAAATCTGCCGCGCGCCCGCGCCTACCTGATTGGCCGCGCCCTTGAGGCTTTGCAGCAGGCTGTTCATCTGACGGAACAGCGTGTCGTTGGCCCTGGTTAAATCGCCGACTTCATCGCCGCGCCGCATGAACGTCTCGGATATCGAGCTTGAGAAGTCGCCGGCGGCGAATTCCCGAGCCTTCTCTGTGGCGGCCCGCACGGGCAGGGTGACGATTCGTTTGACGGAGACGGCGACGGCCAGCACGACGGACACCAGCGCCAGCACCAGCCCGGCGATCGCAATCCAGATGTTCTGCAAGGATTTGGCCAATATCTCGTCCATGGCGATGGACAGCATGACCGACCAGGGCGTGCCGGTCTTGCCCAGGGTGATGGGGGAGAACACCGTGAGCACGGGTTCGCCGGTCAAGGTGGACGCGGACTCGAGCGTGTAGCCGGAGCCGGTCCGAATGGCCTCCAGCATGGGCTCGAGCGCCGCTTCGCTCTCGTACATGGACAGGTGGGTGCCCACGCCCTCGGCTTCAGGATACGTGACGAAGGTGCCGGCGTTGGACAGCACGCAGATGTTGATCGTCTTGTAGTCAGCGCGCTGCAGTTCCGTCTTATTGATTGTGTCGAGCGCAATGTCGATACCCGCCGCGCCCGCGATCTTGCCCGCCGTGGTCCGGATCGGAACGACGAACGAGGTCGTCAGCACCATCTTGCCGTTCATATCGTATTCGACCGGTTCGAGCAATACTTCATTGCCCGAATCGAGCGCCCGTCGGTAGAATTCGTCTTCGCCCGGCACATCGTAGCCGATCAGCGTGGAGAGGGTTACCTTGCCCGATTCATCCCGAACCATTTTGGGGACGAAGCGGCCGCCCTTGTCGCTGCCCGGGCTGTTCGTGAATTGGGAGTCCCGCTCGTCCACCACGTTTGGCTCGAAACAGGCCCACGCACTGGTGAGGTAGTCGTTGTCCAGGGCGACCCGCCTGAGCACCGCGGTCAGAATCTCGCGCCGAAGCGCGTTCGGTATCTCCTTAAAGGTCCCCAGCGTCGACGCCATCGCCCGCGTCGCGCTCAACGCTTCCTCCAACTGGGCCTTCAACTGGGATGCATTCGCGTTGCCCAGCGATCGAGCTTGGTCGTACGCGCTCAAGACATCGCGCGTTCGGCTACTGAGCGTCTGATACCCCAGCACGGCTACCATCACGATACTCATGATTAGCGAGACGACCAGGACAAGTTTCGCGCCTAACTTCATTTTTCTGAACATGGCTGTCTATTCCTCCCAGTTATCAATGGTGTCGGTTTATCCATGGTATCGGCTGTGCGGCGCGCGAAGCAATGCGGTTTCGTCGGTCGGGTTTGTTATAAAATTTACCCATATCGCTATTTACATCGGCAATCTGCGGGCGTTTTTAAGTGATTTCGCTTAGAATTGCTTAAATAATTTAAAATTGATTGGAGATTCCCGGTGGCGGCATGGCGACAGGGCATCGCCGGTTGTGGCGGGGGATTTGCGGTCCGGTTATCTTTTGATGGCAATGCGGGCAGTGGGCGCGCGCGAGGTTTGCAGATCGCGGTTTCTGTGCTATAATGTTAAACGCCTATATGGAGACCGGAGGGAAGCGCTTGCGTCAAACGATTGTGCTGGCCTCGTCGTCGCCCCGGCGGCGGGCGCTGCTTGAACAGATGGGCATCCCCTTTATCACGCGCGTTCAGTCAGCCGACGAGCACACGGACGAGCCGCCCGAGCGGGCCGTCGGCGTGCTGGCCGAGCGCAAGGCGCGCGCGGCCGCCGAGGGGCTCGCAAGCGCCTTGGTGCTCGGGGCCGACACGCTGGTGGCGCTCGATGGGCGCGCGCTCGGCAAGCCCCTGGACGCACGCGAAGCGCGCGAGATGCTCGGGAAGCTGTCGGGGCGCGCGCACGACGTATACACAGGGGTGTGCCTGTTCGACGCCGCGACCGGGCGGACGGCGGTTCATGTCGAGCGCACCGGGGTGACGTTCCGCGCGCTGACCGAGGCGGAAATCGCCGCCTATGTCGATGGCGGCGAGCCGATGGACAAGGCGGGCGCCTACGCCATCCAAGGCGGGGCGGGAGCGTTCGTGTCGGCGATCGAGGGCTCGTACAGCAATGTGATGGGGCTGCCGGTCGAGGCGCTTGCACAAATGATGGCCGATTGGGAGGCGAAGGCGCAGTGAGCTTTTTTTCGGGGGACGGCATCGCGATCGACCTGGGCAGCGCCAACACCACGATCTACCTTGAGAACCAGGGCATCGTGCTGCGCGAGCCGACGAGTGTGCTGGTGATGGCCGACGACCCCGCGCAGGTGTACGCGGTGGGCGGCGACGCCTACGCGATGGGCGGGCGCGGCCAGGGCAGGTTCGAGCGGCTGTCGCCGGTGATGGACGGCGCGGTCACCGACGCCGACATGGCGGCGCTGCTCATGGTGTCGCTGGCCGAGCGGGCGACCGGGCGTAGGAAGCCGATGGAGAAGGCGCAGCTGCTGGTCAGCATGTCGCAGGGGCTGACCAAGGTGGAGAAGGCGGCGCTCATCCAGGCGGTGCGCATGACCGGCGCGAAGCGCGCGGTCTTGGTCAAGACGCCGGTCGCGGCGGCGTTGGGCGCGGGGCTCAAGGTGGACGATACGCGCGCTCTGATGATCGTGGTGCTGGGCGGCGGCACGACCGAGATTGCCGTGATCGCGAGCGGCGCGATCGCGGCCGCACGCTCGATGCGCACGGGGACTCTGTCGATGGACGAGGCCATCGCGCGCCACATCCGGCGCGAGAAGGGCGTCGTCATCGGCCTGACCACGGCCGAGGACCTCAAGTGCGACATCGGCTCGGCCGAGCTGCCCGAGGAAGAGGCCGAGGGCGCGCAGGACGGGGCCGACGACAAGGACGGCAAAGAAGAAGACAAAATGGAAGCGCCGGACGAGGGCGAGAAGGTGCTGCTCAAGGGCCGCGACGCCAAGACCGGCCAGCCGACTACCGTGGAGATCACGCCGCGCGACATTGCGCTGGGACTCGAGGGCAGCATTGCGTTGCTGGTGGACGCGCTGCGCGACGCGCTGTCGCGCGTGCCGCCGGAGCTGGCCGCCGACATCCTGGACGCGGGCATCTGCCTGTCGGGCGGCGGCGCGCTGCTTAAAGGGTTGGCCCCGAGGTTGGCGGCCGAGACCGCTGTGCCGGTGTCGGTGGGCGAGCACCCGCACGAGGATGTAATTCTGGGCCTCGGCACGCTGGCCGCCGACGAGCGGCTGCTGAAGCTGCTGCTCATGACCGGCGCGGCCGAGGAACTGTAAGGAGTAGAGAACCGCATGGCGTTTGGCAAGAAGCCCAAGAGACCCGAGCCTGCCCTCCGGCGCGGCGCGCAGAAAAAGCGCGGCGCGTGGGGGCGCGTGATGTTTGCGATTTTGGTAACGCTGGCGATCGTCGCGCTCGCGTTTTTCCTGGTGGTGCGCGACGCCGAGCGGCTGAGCGTGGTAGAAAACGCGGTGGGCTCGGTGCTCTCGCCGATCCAGAACGCGGTGTCCTCCGCCACCCGCTACGTGCGTGGCCTGATCGACGGCGCGCGCAGCTACGCGCAGATGGAGAGCGACCTGGCCTACGAGCGCCAGAAAAGCGCGCTGCTCGAGCTGCAGTTGTCCAAGTACGAGGCCTACGCGATCGAGAACGGGCGGCTGCGCGACCTGCTGGACGTCAAGGAGCGCCTGGACGACATGCAGCCGCTGTTCGCCGGCGTGATCGCCAAGGGCCCGGGCACCTATATGGAGACCTTCACGATCAACCGCGGCACGAACGACGGCGTCGCGGTGGGCATGCCGGTGGCCACCGGCGCGGGGCTGGCCGGCCGGGTGATCGAGGTGGGGCTCAACTACGCCAAGGTACTGTCGGTGATCGACCCGCGCTCGAGCATCGGCGCGATGGTCGAGCGAACCCGCGACCAGGGCCAAATCTGGGGCCGGACCGACGCCTCCACGGATCGGGCCGAGTGCCACATGTACTACGTGCCCTCGGTCAACGACATCATACCGGGCGACGTGGTGCTGACCGGCGGCGAGGGCTCGCTGCTGCCCAAGGGGCTGGTGGTGGGTACGGTCGCGTCGGTGTCGCGCCAGAGCGACCTGGCCGACCGCTACATCGTGGTGCAGCCCGCGGTCGATTTTCTGCACATCGAAGAGGTGATGGTGCTGCGCACGACGGTCGAGCGTGACGATCAGCCGCTTCAACCGCTGATGACGCCCACGCCCCAGCCGACTGAGGCGCCCACGCCCACACCCCGGCCCGAAGAGGTCCGGCAAGGCGAGGATGAGGACCAGCCGTCCTACTGGAGCTATCCCACGCCCCGGCCGCCCGAGGGCGCGCAGATGACCCCCGCCCCCTCGCCTACGCCCGCGCCCCAGGCGGACCTGGGCGATCTGTCGCCTGAGGATCGATGGGCAAGATAGGGGAGGGGATCAAATGAGGCGCATTTGGCCGCTGGTGCTCACGGTGCTGGCGCTGCTCATCGATACGTCGGTCGTGCCGATGCTGACCGACCACTGGGCGGTGCCGCTCATGCTGCCGACCACGGTGAGCGTGCTGGGGTTGCTGCTCGGGCGCACCAACGGCATGCTGTACGGCATGATCGGCGGGCTGTTGATGGATATCACCGCATCCTACCCGCTTGGGCTGATGACCGGGCTGCTGATCGCGACCGGCTACCTGTCGGGCCTGGCCGGACGAAGGTTTCAGCGCTACCTGCTGACGGCGGTGTTCGCGCCGATCGTATGCTTTGCGCTGTACGAGAGCGTGCTCGCCCTCTACGCGCTGCTCGCGGGGCAGGTGCTCGGCACGACGGCGCTGCGCGGCGCGCTCGCGCGGATCGCGGTGCAGACGCTGCTTGCGCAATTCCTCTACTTATTGTATAATCGGATGCTCAAACCCAGCTGGTCGCGCTACGCGGCCCGCTGACGCGGGCATCCGGTTCCGGAGGGCCGGGCGGCTTTACCGATCTTAACGTGACTGGTACCTGAGGGGGGTGCCACGAGGGAGGTGTTACCATGCGACCCAAACGCGCGCGCTACGTGGTGCTGGCGCTCATCATCATCGGGATCTTCTCGGTCATCGCACTCAAGATGTACGACCTGCAAATTCTGGCCTATGAGGACTATCAGCAGGCGGCCAGCACGAAGACCACGCGCACGATCACGCTGACCGGCAGGCGCGGCACGATCTACGACGCCAACATGATCCCGTTGGCCTACGACAAGCCCGCGTTCGACGTGCAGTTCTACCGCGATCCCTCGTTAACCGGAGACGACGACCGCGCCGCCTACACCCAGTCGATCATCGACACCATCGCGCTGATTGAGCGCAGCGGCAAACGCACCGTGATCGAGTTCTGGCTCAAGAAGGGCGAGGACGGAACATGGCGCTTCGACACCGGCACCGACAATCCGGCGGTGGCCGCCAAGCGCGAAAAGCAGTGGCGGCAGAACTTCTACCTCGAAAACGTGTCGGAGGCGGAGCTGTTCGACCGCCTGTGCGCAAACTACAAGATTCCGGCAAGCCTGGACGACGATATGAAGGTCAAGGTGCTGTCGGTCTGGCAGCTGTCGCGCATGTACAACTTCCTGTCCATGCCGGTCGTGATCGCCAAGGACGTGGGCTTTGACACCGTCAGCGAGCTTGAGACCCGCTCGCTTGAGCTGATCGGCATGAGCATCAAGCAGAGCTCGGTGCGCGTCTACCCGAAGGGGCAGACCGCCGCCCATGTGGTGGGCTATATCTCGAAGATTTCGGGTGAGGAAACCCTCGCCAATTATAAAGAAAAGGGCTACAGCAACGACGCCACCATGGGTCAAACGGGCATCGAGTATTCGATGGAGGATCAGCTCACGCCCTACATGGAGTACAGGAAGGGCCAGCGGGTGGTGGAGATCAACAACCGCGGCAAGATCATCCGCGAGATCAGCTATCAGGCCCCGATCGACGGCAACTCGATCGTGCTGACGATCGATTCAAGGCTGCAGCAGGTGACCGAGGCCGCGCTTTACAAGGCGATCGAGGGCATCAACAGGATCCAGGCGGACATGATGAACGACTCCAGATGGCGCAGCGACAACCAGGAGGAACTGCTGCGCTACGAGTCGATCGGCAAGAAAGTGGAGACCGCCACCAGCGGCGCGATCGTGGTCATGGCCCCCGATTCCGGCCGCATCATGGCCATGGCCAGCCACCCCACGATCGACCTTAGCCGATTCACCGGCGGCCAAGTAGCGCCCGAGTACTGGAACGAGCTGGTTAAGAACCCCGACAATCCGCTGTACAACCGCGCCATCTCAGCGCGCGACACGCCCGGCTCCTGCTTCAAGATGGTCACCGCGTTGGCCGCGCTGGTCGAGGGCAAGCTGACGCTCGACGAAAAGATCACCGACAAAAGCCCGTTCACCTTGACCGACGACAAGTCGCACCAACCCAGCTGCTGGATCAGCAAGGCCAACCGCTACAAGCACGCCGACCAGACGGTGGTCGAGGGCATCAAGAACTCGTGCAACTACTTCTTCTTCACGGTGGGGCTGCGCTTGGGCGTGGACAACATCGTCAAGTGGGCCGCCAAGCTGGGGCTGACCTCGCGCACCGGCATCGAACTGCCCAACGAGTCGACCAGCTTCGTGGGCGACCAGTCGAAGCTGTACGACCCGGACCGCCCGATCGACGGGCAATACACCGGCAAGCCCTACTTCGCCGCGCGGGCGATCAAGAACCGGCTGCGCGCGGCGGGCGAGGATCGCGGCATCGAGTACGACGAGGACCGGCTGAACAAGGCGACCAAGATGATCCTGGACGTCGCGAGCGACGAGGGCAACAAGTCCACCTGGCTGCGCAAGATCCAGAAGGTGCTGCTCGAGGAAATGAACCTCCCCGCCGACTACATCCGCCGGCATACGATGGTTTCCGAATTTGTCACCTACATCAACGACCTGCGCTGGACGCCCAACGAGACCATCATGGAGGCGATCGGCCAGTCGATCACCCAGATCACCCCGGTCGCGGCCGCGCGCTACGTGGCGGCCGTCTGCAACGGCGGCACGGTCTACGACGCGCAGGTCATCGACAAGATCGTATCGCCCACCGGCAAGGTGGTACTGGAAAAGCAGCCGGTCGTCGCCAACTACATCAGCGGCGCCGACGCCTACCTGGCCGCCATTCAGGAGGGCATGGAGGACGTGACCTCGACCGAAAACGACGGCACCGCGGCGGCCGTGTTCAAGGGCTCCCATGTCAAGATCGCGGCCAAGACCGGCACCGCGCAGCGCAGTAAGATCGACGTCGAAAACAACGCGTGGCTGGTGGCCTACGGCGATTATGAGGCCGAGCGGCCCACGATCGTGGTGGTCGTCTACATCCAGAACGGCCTCGGCGGCGCGAGGGCGGGCAAGGCCGCCCGGGAGATCATCGAGTACTATATCGAGGATCAGAAAAAGACCGACTCGCTGACGGTGCCCGCGCCCAACGCGATCGCCAAGTAGGTCACGCGGGTCCGGCTGCGAACCGGTTCCGGGCCGGGGCGGCCAAGCCCGCCCTTTGCCGGAATCCATCCGCACCGGCAAAGCCGGCGGAAATGATTGGACATGGAGGGCCCCGGCCCGGCAATCCCCCGGGGGTTTTCCCCCCAGGCGATTGCCCTGCAAAGTAGGAGTGTTACGATGAGCGAAGTGATCCTGATCACATCGGGCAAGGGCGGCGTGGGCAAGTCCACGCTGGCGGCCGCGCTCGGCCGTGCGCTGGCCGCGCGAAGGCGGCGCACGGTGCTGATCGACATGGACATGGGCCTCAGGAGCCTGGACATGATGCTGGGGCTCGAGCACAAGGTGGTGTACGACCTGGCCGACGTGGCCGAGGGCATGTGCCGGGTCAGGCAGGCGCTGGTCAAGTCCCCGCAAATGGAGGATCTGTGGCTGCTGAGCGCCGCTCAGACGCGCGGGGGCGACGCGCTGACGCCGCGGGGGATGGAGCTGGTGGTGCTTCAGCTGCGCGACCGGTTCGACATGATCCTGATCGACAGCCCGGCGGGCGTGGGGCGCGGGTTCCACAACGCCGCCGGCTGCGCGGATCGCGCGCTGATCGTCGCCACGCCCGACCCGATCGCGCTGCGCGACGCCGAGCGGGTCGTGGGGCTGCTCGAGCGCCGGGGCGTGCGCGCGGACGGCGTGATCCTGAACCGGATGCTGCCGCGCGACATGGAGGATGCGGATGTCGGCCCGCGCGCGTTTGAGGAGCGGCTGCGTCTGCCGATCATAGGGCTGGTGCCCGAGGAGCCACGCCTCAAGCGGAGGCTTGATGTTCATACGAACGCCGATCCGGGCTTGCCGCCGGCAAGCCGGGCAGCGGATCTCATCGCGCGAAGGGTGCTGGGCGAAGCGGTCGCCCTCGAACCGGTTGTGCGGCCGACGCTGCTTCAGCGGCTATACCTCGCGCTGAAGGATCAATAATCAAGGAGGAATCATGCAAAGAACCGCTGAGAGGCCGAAGTCCCCGGCTTCATCGGGGGCCATGCGCCGTCAGTATGAGCGCACGCTGCGTTTCATCGAGCGCAACAAATTCACCCCGTCGCTGATGCATCATTTCGATTGGGGCCTGTTCCTGCTGGTGCTGTCGATCGCGCTGTTCGGGGTGCTGGCCATCTTCTGCGCCACGGCTACGCCGCTGATCTCGGGCAACGTGGGCCGGTTGAGCTTTCTGGAACTGCTGCGCACCCAGCCCACCTACTACGCGCGGCTCCAGCTGATGTGGATCGGCGCGGGGCTGGTCTTCATGGGGCTCATGGTGTTTCTCGACTACGAGCTGTTCGAGCGCCATGCCAACAAGATATATTGGAGCAACATCCTCATGCTCGTGGTGGTGCTGTTCATGGAACGCGGGCGCGGCGGCATGGCCGGCTGGTTCCGCTGGGGCAGCGACATGAACCGTACGATGCAGCCGTCGGAGTTCGGCAAGCTCGCCATCATCATATCGCTGGCGAAGCTGTTCGCCGGGCGGCAGAAGCCCATCACCACCGTGCGGGAGCTGCTGCCGACGCTTGCCTATGTGGGCCTGCCGCTGATCCTGATCGTGCTGCAGCCCGACTATGGCACGGCGATGGTGTACATCGTGATCTTCGGCGTCATGCTGTTTGCGTCCGGCACCGGCTACAAGTTGATTATCGGCATGCTGGCGCTGGCGGTTTTGATGCTGGTGCCGGTCTGGTATATGATGAACATGGCGGAGAACAGCTTTCGGCTGAACCGCATTTTGGTGTTCCTCGACCCCACCCACGACACTGCGGGCGCGGGCATGCAAATGGCCAACGCGCGCATCGCGGTGGGCTCCGGCGGGCTGTTCGGCAAGGGCCTGTTCTCCGAGGGCAGCATCGCCTCGCTTAACTATATCCCCGACGACTACACCGACTTTATCTTTGCGATCGTATGCGAGGCGTTCGGGTTCGTGGGCGCGGGGGTGCTCGTGCTGGCGTTCACGCTGCTGATCCTGCGGCTGATCGTGCTGTCGTCGCAGGCCGCCGACGCATTCGGCAACTACGTCATCATCGGCGTCATGGCGATGCTGCTGTTCCACATCGTCGAAAACGTGGGCATGGTGGTGGGCGTGCTGCCGGTCACCGGCATTCCGCTGCCCTTCATCAGCTACGGCGGCTCGAACCTGCTGACCAACATGATCGGCATGGGCATGGTGCTGGGCATATCGATGCGCTCGAGAGACCGGCGCAAGCGCGGGCAGGCAAAGCGGCGCGTAGCGAAGTTGTAAGGGCGGATATGATCCGCCCGGAAGGACGGAGGGACGGCATGGTCACCACAGTGGGCATCAACCTGAGCGTGGATAGGGGCCTCGTGGTCGAGCGGTTTCAGTACGGCTCGATGAACCGCGTGGCGGGTTCGCGCACGGACGCGGGCGGCAAGGCGGTCAACGTGGCGGTGGTGGCGGCGGGATTGGGTCTCAGGGCGCGCTGCGTCGCGCTGCTGCGCAAGAATAACGGGCGGTTGTTTGAGGACAAGCTGCGCAGGCACGGCGTCGAATCCAAGTGTCTGTGGCTCCCCGGCAGCATACGCACCAACCTCAAGCTGCTGGACGCGGCGCAGGGCGTGGTGACCGAGATCAACGAATCGGGTGAAAAGGTGACCGACGGGCAGCTTAAGGAGATGACCGGGCTGATCCTGCAGGCGTCTACGGACAGCGACTATCTGGTGCTGACCGGTTCGCTGCCGCCCGGCTGCCCCAAGAGCTACTATGCGGGCATCATCCGCTCGCTTAAGGGCGCGCGTTGCCGGTGTGTGCTGGATGCCGAAGGCGAGGCGCTGAAGGCCGGCATCGCCGCCTGCCCCTACCTAATCAAGCCCAACCGGATGGAGCTTGAGATGGAGGTAGGGCATTCGCTCGGCAGCGTCGCGGAGGTGGCGCGCGCGGCGCGCGCGCTCGCCGATCGGGGGATCGCGCGGGTGGCGGTTTCGCTGGGCGCGGAGGGGGCGTTGCTGGCCGACGAAAAATCGGCGTACTTTGCGCCGGGGTTGAGGGTCAAGGCGCTGTCCACCGTGGGCGCGGGCGACTCGATGGTGGCCGGCATGGTGTCGGGTCTCACCGAGGGCCTGCCCACGGACGAGGTGCTGCGGCGCGGCGCGGCCTGCGCCACCGCCAGCGTGCTCGAGGCGGGCACGCGGCTGGCTGATCGGGCAAAATGCGAGGCGGTAATCGAAAGAATTACGGTGGAGAGGGTGCGGGTGTGATGGCAGGGGCGGTAGGCGTTGCGATTGCGGGCTGCGGGGTGGTAGGATCGGGCGTTGCACAGATGTTGACAAGGAACCGCGGGGGGATTTCCCGCGCGGCCGGTCGGGATGTGGCGCTCAAGTACATGGTGGACCTGCGCAAGGTGGAAGTGCCCGAGGGCGTGGCGCTGACGTCCGACTTCGAGCGGGTGCTGGAAGACGGCGACGTGCGCGTGCTGGTCGAGACGATCGGCGGCACGGGGGTGGCCTATGACTGCACCCGGCGCGCGCTCGAGAAGGGCGTGAGCGTTATCACCTCGAACAAGGCGCTCGTGGCGGCGCACGGCGACGAGCTCAAGGGGCTCGCGGCCGAGCATGGCGCGTGGTACCTGTACGAAGCCGCGGTGTGCGGCGGCGTACCGGTGCTGCGCCCGCTGAACACCTGTCTCGCGGGCAACTGCGTCTCGCAGCTGTCGGGCATCGTCAACGGCTCCACCAATTACCTGCTCACCCGCATGGAGTTAAGCGGCCTGGGCTTCCCGGAGGCGCTCGGCGAGGCCAAGGCGCTCGGCTATCTCGAGGCCGACCCCGCCGACGACGTCGAGGGCTACGACGCGCGGCGCAAGCTCGCGATTCTGACGAACGCCGTGTTCGGCAGCCGGCTTAAGGACGATGCGCTGATCCCCACCGAGGGCATCGCGCGGCTGACCGAGCGCGACCTCGTCTGCGCCCGGGCGCTGCACGGCGCGGTCAAGCTGATCGCCCACGCGGAGCGTGCGGGCGAGGGCTGGACCGGCTGGGTGCATCCCACGCTCGTCATGGAGGGCAATATGCTCGCTTCGGTCCGGGGCGTGTTCAACGCGCTGACGGTGACCGGCGACTGCGTGGGCGACGTCACGTTCCACGGGCGCGGCGCGGGCAAGCTGCCCACCGCCAGCGCCGTGATCGGCGACGTGATCGAGGCGGTGCGCTCGGGCTGCACGGCCGCCTCGATCGAGCGCTTTGACAGCGTGCCGGCGTTCGTTTCGCCGGACGAAAAACCGGTCGCGCTGGCGGTGCGCATCGAGGGCGCGCTGCCCGAGGGACTGCCGCCCGCCCTCCGCTCGGTTCAAGTCGACGGCATGACGGCGGTGCTGCTGAAGCCCATCGCCCGGGCCGAGGGCATGAAGCGGGTCGCCGCGCTCCGCGAGAAGGGCGTGCGCGCGGGCATACCGCTGATCGTACTCCAATAAGCTATACCACTTGCAACGCGCCACGTCCGCGTTGCGTCTATGGGGGTGGCGGTATGGCGAACGGCTGCGGCTGTTTGGCGGTCGGCGGCGGACAAGCCGAGGCGCGGCTGCTCGAGCCGCTGGTGGAGGCGCTGCGCTTTCGGGGCTGGGACGCACAGCTGTGCGAGCTTGACGAACCGCGGCGCGGCGCGCCGCTGGACGCGGCGCGGGACGCCTACGTGCGCCTGGCCGAGCGCTGCGGCGGCGCGGCGGTGGTGGGGCTGGGCGCGGGCGCGGCGGTGGCGCTGCTGCTGGCCGAGCAATACCCGGCGGAGACGCTCACGCTGGTCGCGCCCGAGCGGGGCGCGCAGCGCGGCGCGAGGGCGCTTGCGCGGCTGGCCGAGCGCAACCTGTTCGCGGTGGTCGCGCCCACTCTGCTGGTGGCATCGCTGGGCGGGACGTCGGGCGTCAGACGGCTGCTCGGCGGCCTGTCCGCCCGGGAGGCGCACGTGCTGTGGACCTACGGCGATTGCCCGCTCGGCGTGCCGGGCGAGGCGAGCCGACGGGTGATCGAAGCGATTGTGGAGCACATCCGACATGGCTTCGACACAGATTCGCTCGCAAACTGACATGGGTTTGGGTTACGATGCATCCACATCGGTGGATGCACACGAGGAAGGAGAACGGACTTCATGAACAAACAGACGGGAAAGTTGCTGGCGCTCTTGCTGGCGCTTGCGCTGCTGCTCAGCGGCTGCGGCGTCGTCAAGGTGGAGAAGGCGGCGGAGCCGGCAAATACGGCGGCGAATGCGAACGACCCACAGGCGGTGGTCGCCGAATTCAAGGGCGGCCAGGTGCTTAAGGCCACGATCGACGAACGGTTTGCCGACGTGGTGGCGTATTATCAGAGCTTCGGGGACGAGCTCACCGACCCTGAGACCATCAAGTCGATCAAGCAGGATCTGCTCGACATCGAGTGTGAGAAGGCCATTGAGCGCTCCAAGGCGGACGAGTTCAAGCTGACCGTGCTCAGCGACGAGGAAAAGGCCGAGCTGACGCGGGAGGTCACGGCCTCGTTTGAAGAGGCGATCGGCTACTACAAGGCGTACTTTGAGGACGTCAAGACCGACGAGGAGAAGCGACAGGCCGCGATCGACTTCCTGGCCCAGCAGAACTTCACGCTGGACGGCGAGATTGAGTACGCGATCGAGAGCGCCTGGCAGTCGAAGCTCAACGAGCAGGTCACGGGCGGCGTGGTCGCGACGCCCGAGCAGATCAAGGCCGCCTACGACGACATGGTGGCCGCCAACCAAGAGACCTTCTCGGCCAGCCCCTACGACTTTGAGTTCGCGGTGGCCAGCGGCGAGAAGGTGGCCTGGATTCCCGAGGGCTACCGCGCCATCAAGCAGATCCTGCTGCCGTTCACCGAGGATCAAATGATGAAGCTCGGAGACCTGATGGCGGAGATCGACGATATCCAGTACCAGCTCGAGGGCGGCCAGGAGGAGGGCGACCTGCCGCCGGAGGAGGAACTCGAGCACTTCGAGGGCGACGGACACGTGCACACCGGGGACGAGCTCAACCTGCAGTCGGACGGCGCCGCGGAACCGACGGCCGAACCGGCCGCCGAAGCCACCCCCGAGCCGATCGTCGGCGAGCCCGAGCCGGCGGATCTGCCCGACGAGGACTTCGAGGGCGAAGGCGACGCGCCGGTGCTGAGTGAAGCGGAGCTCAAGGCCCAGCAGGCGGAGCTGACCCGCCAACTCGACGCGCTCAAGGCCGAGTACACCTTGGCGCTGAAGCCGAAGGTCGACGAGATCATGCAAAAGATCGCCGCCGGGGCCGATTTCGACCAGCTGATCGAGGAATACGGCGAGGACTACGCCATGACCGCGGAGCCGGGAAAAACGGAGGGCGTCTACCTGTCCGCGCAATCGGAAATGTGGGAGGAGCCGGTCATCCAGGCCGCGATGGCGCTCGAGAAGCCGGGCGACATCTCGCAGCCGGTCGCCGATTCGTCGGGCGTGCACATCGTGCGCTACCTGCGCGACGTGCCGGCCGGCCCGGTGCCGATGGAGCAATTGAAGGACACCATCGAAGAAATCGCGCTGTCGGCCGCCAAGGAAGCCCACTACGAGGAGACGCTCGCCAAGTGGGTGGCGGAGGCCGAGGTTAAGACGTATCCCGAGAGATTGTAGATTGCAGACGGACGACCGAACGGGGCTCAACCCCTCCTCGGAGGGGAATGAGAAGGAACGCACCTGCGACATCATAAACAAACGTCCAAAGCCGCCCGCCGCACGTACGTGCGGCGGGCGCGGTTTTTGGCGCCTCAGGGACTGCGTACATGACCCGATTCGGGTCATGTACGCAGTCTCCAGGTAAAATTTCGATGTTTGCAGGGTTTGCCCGCCCGCGTGTGGTATATAGCAACAGTGCGGAGGACATACGTACGGATGAGATGCGGATGTTTCGTGCGGGAATTTTTGGCCTATGCAGGAAATCCGCCGTCGCGCATCGAATTATCTTGCAAGACGCAAGCGGGGCGGAACGATCGATAGAAGGTGAATATGGCGGCTAGATTGAGCGATGCTTGGCTGGATGAGCTGCGCAGCCGGCTGAACATTGTCGATGTGGTGTCGGAATACGTGCCGCTCAAACAAAAAGGCCGGCGTTATTGGGGGCTGTGTCCCTTTCACAACGAGAAGAGCGCGTCCTTCAGCGTGGACGCCGACGCGCAGATGTTCTACTGCTTCGGCTGTCACAAGGGCGGAACCGCAATCCACTTCGTGATGGAACTGGAGCGGATGGAGTTCATCGACGCGGTCAAGCTGCTCGCGGAGCGGGCGCGGCTTGAGCTGCCCCGCGATCAAGGCGGCGGGAGCGGGGCGTCGCGGACGCTCAAGGAGCGCGTCTACGAGGCCAATCAGTTGGCGGCGCGCTTCTACCACGACGCCATATGGCAAAGCAGCGGAGCGCACGCGCTGGCCTACCTGCACAAGCGGGGCCTGGACGATGCCGACGTGCGCCGCTTCGGGCTCGGCGCGACCGGGGCCAGTTGGGATGCGCTGACCGAGCACCTGATCGCCAAGGGATTCTCCGAGGAAGAGCTGATCCAGGCCGGCTTGACGGTTTCCAAAAACGGCCGGCGCTACGACATGTTTCGAGAACGGGTGATCTTCCCGATCATCAGCGCCCAGAACCGGGTGCTGGGCTTCGGCGGGCGCGCGATGGGCGATGGTACCCCCAAGTACCTGAACACCGCCGATACGCCGGTGTTCAACAAGCGGCAGGGCCTGTACGCCATGAACATGGTGCGCAATGAGCGCGGCCTCAAGCGCCTGGTGCTGGTCGAGGGCTATATGGACGTGGTGTCGCTGCGCGCGCGCGGCGTGGAAGGCGTGGTGGCCACGCTGGGCACGGCGCTCACAAGCGAACAGGCCCGGCTCATCAAGCGCTACGTGCCCGAGGTGTGGGTGGCCTACGACGGGGACGGCGCGGGCCGGCAGGCCATATTGCGCGCGCTGGACATCATCGCGGAACTCGGCGGCATCAAGGCGCGTGTGCTGAATTTCCCAAACGGGCAGGACCCCGACGACTTCGTGCGCGAGCGCGGGCTCGAGGGGTTTCATAGTCTCAAGCCCATGGACCCGATCGACTATCGGATGCAGCGCGCCGCCGACGGGCTGGACCTGTCCACCCAGGAGGGGCGCACCGAGTACGCGATTGTCTGCTGCAATTTGCTGAAGGCGGTGGACAGCCCGGTCGAGCTGGACGGATACCTCGATCGGCTGCGCGTAGAGACCGGGTTTGAAAAGGACGTGCTGATGCGCCAGGTGGGCGCGGCGGTCAGGCAGATCCCGCAGAGCGCCGCGCCGCGCGGCGCGCCGAGGCGGGTTGTTGCAAAGCTGAACGAAGTGGACAAGGCGCAGCACGAGCTGCTGGCCTTGCTCGCGGGGCGGATGATCGAGCCGAGTACGGTGAGCGAGCGCGATTTTGACGACCCGCTGAGCCGAAAGCTGGCGGGGCTGCTGCTGTCGGGCATTCCCCCGGCGGCGGCGCTCGACGCGTTGCCCGAGGAGGAGCGCGCGGCCGCGGCGCAGGCGCTCAGCCTGGAGGTGATGCCCGACGAGCGCAACGCGCTCGACGCGGCGGAGGAGTGCCTTAAGGTCATTCGCCGCGCGCGCATGGAAGACGAACTCGAGCGGCTCACGCAGGAGGTTGCCCTTCCGGGAATCGCGCCCGAGCGCAAAATGGAATTGCTGATGAAAATTACGGAACTGACAAAAGCCAAAGGAATGGCCTGATGACCGGTCGGAGGGAGTGAACCGCTTTGGATAAGGCAAATATGGAGAGCGCGGCGATTCGCGTTCGGGAACTGATCGAGACCGGCAAGACGAAGGGCATGCTTACTTATAAGGAAATCATCGAGCAGCTGGGCGAACTCGAGCTGGACGCCGATCAAATCGACAAGGTGCTCGATACGCTCGACAACATGGGCATCGATGTGGTCAACGAGGAAAAGGTCGCGGTCGAACCCGAGCCCATCGTCGAATTGAATGAAGAGGATCTCGACTTGTCGGTACCCGAGGGCATCTCTATCGACGATCCGGTGCGCATGTACCTCAAAGAAATCGGCAAGGTGCCGCTGCTCACGGCGGAAGAAGAGATCGAGCTCTCCAAGCGCATGGAGCAGGGCGACGAGGTCGCCAAACACCGGCTGAGCGAAGCCAATCTGCGGCTGGTGGTGTCGATCGCCAAGCGCTACGTGGGGCGCGGCATGCTGTTCCTGGACCTGATCCAGGAAGGCAACCTGGGGCTCATCAAGGCGGTCGAAAAATACGACTACCGCAAGGGCTTCAAATTCTCGACCTACGCGACCTGGTGGATCCGCCAGGCGATCACCCGCGCCATCGCCGACCAGGCGCGCACGATTCGCATCCCGGTGCACATGGTCGAGACCATCAACAAGCTGATCCGCGTGTCCCGGCAACTGCTGCAGGAGCTGGGCCGCGAGCCCACGCCTGAGGAGATCGCCGAGGAGATGGGCATCAGCGAGGACAAGGTGCGCGAGATCATCAAGATCGCGCAGGAGCCTGTGTCGCTCGAAACCCCGATCGGCGAAGAGGAAGACAGCCACCTGGGCGACTTTATCCCCGACGACGACGCCCCCGCGCCCGCCGAGGCCGCCGCGTTCACGCTGCTCAAGGAGCAGCTGATGAGCGTACTGTCCACGCTGACGCCGCGCGAGGAGAAGGTGCTTAAGCTGCGCTTCGGGCTCGAAGACGGGCGCGCGCGCACGCTCGAGGAAGTGGGCAAGTACTTCAAGGTGACCCGCGAGCGCATCCGCCAAATCGAGGCCAAGGCGCTGCGCAAGCTGCGCCACCCGAGCCGGTCGCGGAAACTGAAGGATTCATTGGATTAATCCCCGCTGACGCGGGGGCTCGAAATCCTTCCGCCCGCTGCGCGGACTGCCGGTCGGGAATCTTTCGAGCCGATGAACGGGGCCGCCTGCCTGAAAATCCCGTGAGATTTTCCGGGCGGCAGTCGGACGGGTAGGGATTTTGAGTCGGCCCCGCTGCGGCCCTCTCTTGGTCAAAATCCCATTCACGCCCTTCGCACACGCCGGCGGGCGCGCTTCCGGGAGGACTGCGGCCCTCCCAGACCCTCCCATGGGGGGCGCGCACAAAAGTGAAAGACGGAGTGTCTACATGCGCACCTATACGCTGGACGCGCGGCTTCAAGCCATTGAAGCGATGATCCCGCGCTGCGACCTGGTCGCCGACATCGGCTGCGACCACGGCCGGTTGGGCGCAAAGCTGCTGCTCGACGGGCGCGCGCGGCGGGTGGCGTTCGCGGACATCAGCGCGCCTTCGCTCGACAAGGCGCGCGCCTTAACAGGGCGGCTGGGCCTTGAGGCCCAAGCGGCGTTCTTTGCGGGCGACGGCGCGCTTGCGCTTCGTGAGACGCCCGATTGCGCCGTGATCGCCGGCATGGGCGGCGAGACGATCGCGGGCATCGTCGAGGCGGGCCGGGCCGTGCTCCGGGACGCGCTCGTGGTCATGCAGCCGAATGTGGCGCAGTACGAACTGCGGCTGCGGCTGATGCGCCTGGGCTATCGAATCGAGGACGAGAAGGCGGTGCGCGCCGGGCGTTGGTACACCGTGATCGCGGCGCGTCCGGGCGCGGCTGCGTACGACGAACGGGAACTGATGATCGGGCCGGTGCTGCTGAAAAAACGCGGCGAGGCGCTTCGGGGCTACGCCGCCTTTCGCGCGCACGTGGCCGAAAAAGCACTGCTGGGCGCGCGAGAGGGGGGAGACCCCGCCGCCGGGCTGCTTGCGCGGGAATACGACATGTGGAAGGAGATCGAGCGATGGCCGCTACCGTAGGACAGATATACCAGGCGATCGATCGGATCGCGCCGTTTGAGACCCAGCAGGGCTGGGATAACGCGGGACTGCTGGCCGGGCACCCGAACCGCCGGGTCGAACGCGTGCTGGCCGCGCTCGACCTGACGCCCGGCGTGATCGACGAGGCCGCGCGCATGGACGCCGAGCTGATTATAACCCACCATCCGGTGATGTTTCACGGCCGCAAGCACCTGCGCGAGGACGACCCCGAGGGCGCGTTGCTGTGCGCGCTGGTGCGCTCGGGCCGGTCGCTGATTGCGGCGCACACCAACTTCGACGTGGCTGCGGGCGGCGTGAACGACGCGCTGGCGGCGGCGCTCAGGCTATCCGAGGTCGAGGAACTGCCCGAGGGGCTGCGCATCGGCCGTTGGGGCAAGACGCTTGCCGAGCTGTGCGAGGCCGCGGGCGCGGCGTTGCACGCAGTCGTGCGCCCCTACGACCGGGGTTACCGGCGGCTCGACAAGGTGGCGGTGTGCGGCGGCGCGGGCGGCGGATTTTGGAAGATCGCGCGCGACGCGGGCGCGGACGCGCTGCTCACGGGCGAGGTGCGCCATGCCGACGCGCTGGCGGCGTCGCAGTGGGGGCTGGCGCTCGTCGAGGCCGGCCACCGCGCGACCGAACAGCCGTCGGTAAAAGCTATGCGAATCGCTTTACAAACCGCGCTCGATGCGCTACAATATAGTGTAATGGTCTTTGAAAGCGAGAGCGAGCCGTTTTAACAGGAACCAAGGAGGATTATCGTGCAATTGGATTTGCTTTGGAAGTTCATGCAGCTGGACATGGAGGCCGACAAATTTGAAGCCGACATGCGTCAGGCGCCCAACAGGCAGAAACTGCTCAGGCAGAGGGCGTTCTTGGTCGACCAGCAAAGCAACATGAAGAAGATCGAGGCCGACGTTTTGGCGCAGGCCGACCGACTGGCCGCCATTCAGGACGAGGCCGACCGGCTTTCCGCACTGCTCGAAAAGGAGCGCAAGGCGATCGAGGACGCGCCGCCCACCACGCCCGAGGAGGCGGACAAGGCGCTCACCCAGTTCCAGAAGCTGGTCGATAACCTGTCGCGCTACGAGCAGGAGCTTCAAAAGATCCGAAAGGACGCCGAGACGCGCGACCGCCAGCAGAAGGAGATCCGCGTACGCGCCGCCAAGACCAAGGCGGAGTTCGATCAGTTGATACTCACCTATGACAGCGAATTCAAGAACGACTCGGTGACGCTGAACGCGCTGCGCGAGAAGGCGCAGAAGGAAGGGGCCGCGGTGGAAGAGGCGCTGATGGAGCGCTATAAGGCCATCAAGCAGCACTCCACGCCGCCGATGGCGCTGTTGACCGGCGGGCAGTGCGCCGGCTGCTACATGTCGCTGCCGTCGGTGACGCTCAAAGAGCTTACGACCGGCGAGAAGGTGGTGGAATGCGACAACTGCGGGCGCATTCTGTATGCGCCTGAAGGCGAAGCGATATAGGGAACGATGAAACGCAATTGTTCGTCAAACGGTTTGGTGAGGCTGTTGGACGGCCGCAGGCGCATTTGCGCGTGAGGAAAGTCCGAGCTCCGTAGGGCAGGGTGCCGGGTAACCCCCGGTGGAGGCGACTCCAAGGAAAGTGCAACAGAGATATACCGCCGCGGCTCCGGCCGCGGTAAGGGTGGAAAGGTGAGGTAAGAGCTCACCAGCGGCTTGGCGACTTGTCCGTTCTGTAAACCCCACCTGGTGCAAGATTGATAGGGGAGCATTGTGTGGCGGCCCGTCACGCTCCCGGGTAATCGCTGGAGCCCGCTGGCAACCGCGGGCCTAGATAGATGGTCGTCCGCGACAGAACTCGGCTTATAGACAGCACTCACCATCTTTTTTGGGTCGCCTCACGGCGGCCCCCATTTGTATCGAGGAGGCGGGGCGCATGAAGCGATACCAACTGGGGCTTTATGAGAAGGCGGTGCCCGGAGGTCTCGGCTGGGATAGGCGGCTGGAAGTCGCGAAGCGGGCCGGGTTTGACGCGATGGAGCTGAGCGTGGACGAGACCGACGAGCGCCTCAGCCGGCTCGACTGGTCCGCGCCGGAGCGCAAGGCCCTGCGCGACGAGGCGCAAAATCAGGGCCTGCCCTTTTCGAGCATCTGCCTGAGCGCGCACCGTAGGTATCCGTTGGGTAGCGCCGATCCGGCGACCGAGCGCCGCGGCCTTGAGATCATGCAAAAGGCGCTCGAGCTGGCGGTCGAGCTATCGATTCCGGTGATCCAGCTGGCGGGCTACGACGTGTACTACGAAAAGTCCACGCCCGACACGATCAAACGCTTCGGCGACAATCTCGCGCGCGCGGTCGAGATGGCGGCGTCCTTTGGCGTGCTGCTGGGCTTTGAGACCATGGAGACGCCGTTCATGGACACGGTGGGCAAGGCCATGGCCTATGTGAATGAAGTGAAATCGCCCTACCTGCATGTGTACCCCGACATCGGCAACCTGACCAACGCGTCGCTGCTCTACGGCGAGCCGGTGACGGACGACCTGCGCAGGGGCGCGGGGCACCTGATCGCCGCCCACATCAAGGAGACCGTGCCCGGCAAGTATCGCGAAATCCCCTTCGGCACCGGCCATGTGGATTTCGCCGCCGCGATCGGCGCCGCCTGGTCGCTGGGCGTACGCCGCTTCGTCACCGAGCTGTGGTACGTGGGCCAGCCGGACTGGCGCAGGGACATCGAGTTCGCCTGTCGGCTGGCGCGCAGGCATCTGGACGCGCAGGGGTGATCGCTCTTCGATTGGAGGCGGCCCTGTTGCCGTACCACGCCTGCAGCGCGGGCATCGACCCCACATAATTTGCGCATGTCTTGCGTCATACTAGTCTTTCGGAAGGAGGCGCGCCATGGGATGGATGGAGCTGTTTGAGGAGATCGCCGCCTGCGCGCGCTGCCCGCTCAGCGCCGGGCGCACCTGGACGGTGCCCGGCGAGGGCGACCCGGACGCGCGGCTGATGCTGGTCGGCGAGGGGCCGGGCGCGGAGGAGGACAGGCTGGGCCGTCCGTTCGTGGGCGCGTCGGGCCAACTGCTGACGGCGCTGCTCGAGGAGATCGGGCTCAGCCGCCGCCAGGTGTACATCGCCAACATCGTTAAATGCCGTCCGCCCGGCAACCGGACGCCCGCGCCTGATGAGGCCGAGCAGTGCATGCCCTATCTGCGCGCGCAGTTCGCGCTGGTCAAGCCTCGGGCGCTGGTGCTGCTGGGCGGCACCGCGGCCAAGTATGTGCTGGGCGAGGACGTTCGCATCCGGCGCGACCACGGGCGCTGGTCCGAGCGGCGCGGCCTGTGGATGATGCCCACCTACCACCCCTCGGCCATGCTGCGCGATGTCCGGCAAAAGCGCGAGGCGTATAGGGATTTTCAGTCGATCGCACAGAAATTGCGGGAGCTTGAAGATGCGAAAGTTTAACCGTGAAATGGGCGAATTCTTCGACCGCCTGTACGAGGACGGCCGGGTGCTGGTCTACGGTGAGGGCCGCAAAGGCGCGCGGGTGATGCTGGTCGGCGAAGCGCCGGGCGAGCAGGAGACGCTTCAAGGCCGCCCGTTCGTGGGCAAGGCCGGCAAGAACCTGGACCGACTGCTTGAGCTGACCGGATTTGATCGGGGCGCGCTCTACATCACCAATGTCGTCAAGTTCCGAACCACCCGCCGCTCCGAGGCCGGGCGGCTTTCCAATCGCGCGCCCACGCGCGAGGAGGTCGAGCTGTCCCTGCCCTGGCTCAAGCGCGAGATCGAGCTCGTCGATCCGGCCTGCGTGGTGACGATGGGCAACACGGCGCTCAGGGCGCTCGCCGGGCGCAAGGCGCTGATCGGCGAGGCGCACGGCAGGTTTGCCCGAATCGACGGGCGTACGCTGTTTCCGATCTACCACCCGGCATCGCTGATCTACAACCGCGCGCTGGCCCCGGTGTACGAGCGCGACCTGCGGCTGCTGGCCGACTGGCGCGCGGCACAACAACCCTAAGCCGCCGGGCGGTTTGGTTCGAACGTATGATTTCGATGGGTATAGCCCCTCACCGCACGCCCTCCCACCAGCGCGTAAACACCTGCCGTTCATCATCAAGCTTTACCGGCTCGCCGATCATGGGCGTGAGCAGACGGTAGTGCTTGCCTTGGCTGGCGGCGACGATTCGCTTGAACGGGTCGTCCCAGGCGTGATTGGACAGGATGAATTTGCCCGCGTGGCCGGGCAGCAGCGCTCTGGCATGCAGCGCTTCGGCAGCCTCGGCCACTTCTTCCGGCATCATATGGATGTTGGGCCAGGCGGCGTTGTACTGGCCGTTTTCCATGATCGCCAGGTCAAAGCCCGCAAATACCTTTCCGATTTCCTTGAAGTGCGGCCCGTATCCGCTGTCGCCTCCGAAGAATACGCGGCGATTGGGCGTCAGCAGCGCATAGGAGACCCACAGCGTCTTGTTGGGCAACAGGCGGCCGGAGTAATGGCGCGCCGGCAATACACGGACGACAAAGTCATCTCCCATCTTGAGCTCGGTGAACCAGTCCGCCTCGTGGACGATCTTATCTTCAAATCCCCATGCCTCAAAATGCGCGCCTACGCCCAAGCCGCAGATCACATGCTTGATCTTCGGCTTGAGCGCGGCGACGGTGGGATAATCCAAGTGATCCCAATGATCGTGGGAAATGAGCAGGTAGTCGATGTCCGGCATGTCCACGGCCGTATAGGGATCGGTTCTCGCAAAGGCCCTGTTTGCGAAGGGAACGGGCGACGCATAGGCGCTGAACACAGGATCGATCAGTATGCGATATCCCCCGAGCACCATGAAATAGGAGGAATGACCCAGCCAGACGACCGCGTCATTCCCCTTATCCAAGGTTTTGAGGTCTGTCTTTATGGAAGGAAGGGCATCCGCCGGCATCAACCGTTCCTGCCGCGGGAAAGCAAACGCCCACCATATCGCGAGGCGGTTCTTTTTGACAATTTGAACGGTGGGCACCAGGTTTAGGAAGTGTCCGTTCAAGTAGTGCGGCGAACGCCTGATGCGTTCAAGGCGCTCGCCTTTCGGCAGAGCGCCAAACCGCCCTCCTGTTTTCATGCCTTCCCCGCGCTGCCGAACAGGTTCAGCTTTTTCAGCGTCGCCTGCTTCATCGCGGCTTCGGCCAGTTGCAGCGCGTCGGTGTAGGAGGCGTCCGGGTGGCCTGACAGCGCGCGTTTCGCGGCCAGAATTACGTCGGTGTAGACGTTGACCTTGGCGATGCCGTGGGCGACCGTCAAGCGGAAGTCGTCGTCCGACAGCCCCGATCCGCCGTGCAGCACCAGCGGGGCATCCACCGTCTTGCGAATGGCCTTGAGCCTTTCAAAGTCGAGTTTGGGCGTGGACTTGTACACGCCGTGCGCGGTGCCGATCGACACCGCCAGGAAGTCCGCGCCGGTGCGATCGACGAAGTCCTTCGCCATAAGCGGGTCGGTGTACTCGGTGGTGTCCTCGCTGCCGGTCTCGTCGGATAACCCGCCTACGCGGCCCAGCTCGCATTCGACGCCCGCGCCCATGGTGTGCGCGATCTCGGCGATCTTTGTCGAGTTGATGATGTTGTGTTCATGCGTCTCGCGCGATCCGTCGTACATGACCGAGCCGAAACCCGCGCGCAGCGCCTGCATCAGCGTGTCGAAGCGGTAGCTGTGATCCAGATGCACGGCGACCGGCACCCTCGCGCGCCGGGCCGCGTCGATCAGCAACGGTGCGATCCAGTCAATGGACGCATAGCCCAAGAGCGCCTCCGCCGTGCCGATGATGATCGGCGAGGCGACCTCTTCGGCGGCTAAGATGTAGGCGCGCGCCATGTCCATGTTGACCGCGTTGAAAAAGCCGATGCCGTAGTGCCTGCGCTGCGCGTCGTGCAGCAATTCCTTCATCGTGTAAAGTGCCATAGGAAGTATCGTCCCTTTCTGAGTCTCAAATCCTCGCCCATCATATCATGCGCCATTTTGCATGTCAATTTTCAAACGCCCCCGCATGCCGTGAGAAGAAATCGTAATATGCGCGCACGTTGGCAAGCTCGGTCCATGGCTTGACGTCCACGGGACGCGCGTCGAGGTCGTAGATCTTGACGTTCGGCATTGCCAGCAAAAAGGGGGAATGCGTGGAGATGACCAGTTGACAGCCCATGTAGCGCGCCGACTCCGCAAGGTATTGGGCGAGCTCAATCTGCTTTGCGGCCGAGAGGCTGTTTTCCGGTTCGTCCAACAGGTAGAGCGCGTCGGCTTCGATCTTCTGCCTGAAGTAGAAGATCGCGCTTTCGCCGTTGGACTGCTCGCGCACGGTGTCCATCAGTTGCTCGCGCACAAAGGCCGACTGCGTCTTGCGCCGCGCGCTGTTGCGCTTCTTCAGCGCCTCGTAATCCTCCAGCGAGCGTATCTGAAAGGTGGAATGCCTCGCGGCGTAATGCTCGTCGAACAGCAGTTCCTTCTGCCGGTCGATGCCCTCGTTGAGGCTGCGGATGCCCAGCATGTAGTCAAACACGTCGTCGCTGGTCACGATCCGGCTGTGAGGCGGAACGTCCGCCTCCAACCGCACCCGGCACATATTCACATAATCCTCAAAGAAATTCGAGCGGTTGTAGGGCGCGCCGCGCTGGGCGCCCAGCTTTTCCGCGATGACGTTCAGCGCGGTCGTCTTGCCCGAGCCGTTGCCGCCGTACAGGATCGTGACGGGCTCGAAGTCGATGCGCTTAAGCCCCGCCTGCGATAGCACGTAGAACGGGTATAAGCTGTTGTAGCAGGTCCGCTGGACCGAAAGCCGGAAACCCCATTCCTGATCCTCGGTCGGGAAGGTGATGCTGTCCAAGTAGATCATCGCCATGCTTCCTTAGCTCTGCCCCCGCGCGCGCTTGATCGCGCCGGTGGCCAGCTCGTCGCAGCGGTTGTTTTCTTTGTTGGTGGAATGCCCCTTGACCTTGATGAAGCTCACCTTATGCCGGGCGGTGAGCGAAAGCAGGGCTTCCCACAGGTCGCGGTTTTCCACCGGCTTTTTGTCGCTCTTGAGCCAGTTGTTTTTCTGCCAGTTGTCGAGCCAGCGCTTTTGAAACGCGTGGGCGAGATAGGCGCTGTCGGTGTACAGCGCGACCTCGCAGGGCTCCTTGAGCGCGCTGAGGCCCTCGATCGCAGCCTGCATTTCCATGCGGTTGTTTGTGGTGGCCGGGTCGTAGCCCGACAGTTCGCGCCGGAAGTCCTTGTAGATCAGCACCGCGCCCCACCCGCCCGGGCCCGGGTTGCCCGAACAGGCGCCGTCGGTATACAGCTTAAGCTGCTTCATGCCCGGCTCATTTGGCTCGCTTTTTCAGCCGCCGCCACCGCCGCGCCGATCACCGCCGCGCGCAGACCGCCCTCCTCGAGCGCCTTGACCGCCGCGATCGTGGTGCCGCCCGGCGAGCACACCGCGTCCTTGAGCGCGCCCGGGTGCTGACCGGTCACGAGCGCCATCTCGGCCGCGCCCTTGAGCGTCTGCGCCGCCATCGCGAGCGCCTGATCGCGCGCAAGCCCCAGGTAGACCCCGGCGTCAGCCAGCGCCTCCAGGAAGAGATAGGCGTAGGCCGGGCCGCTGCCGGACACGCCGACCACCGCCTCCATCTGATCCTCGCGCACCCAGGTGAGCCGGCCAAGCGATTCAAACATGCGCTCGGCGAACGCGCGCTCCCGATCGGTCAGCGCGTGCGCGCGGCTGAACGCCGTCATGCCCTGGCCGACCAGCGCCGGGGTGTTGGGCATCGCGCGCAGCACGCGCGTGCTCTCTTCGAGCGCCGCGCGCAGCATCGCGCACGTCCAGCCGGCCGCGATTGAAATCAGCGCCTTGCCTCTGAGCGCCTGTTTTTGCTCAGCGAGCACCTGCGCGACCACATTGGGCTTGACCGCCAGCACCACCATGTCGGATGCTTCGATCATGGCGGCGCACGATTCGTGCGCGACGACGCGAAGCTCCGACGCCATGCGCGACGTCAGTTCCGCGTTCACGTCGAAGACGTGTACGTCATCTGCCCGCAACACGCCGCCGGCGACCACGCCCCGAATCAGCGCGCCCGCCATGTTGCCTGCTCCGATGAATCCCAGGTTCATGCCTCCGCCTCCCCATCCCCGCGCACGATCAGCGAGCGGATCTTGTCCAGCGCGCGCCGCTCGATGCGCGATATCGTCATCTGCGACACGCCCATCTGTTCGCCGACCACCCGCTGGCTCAGCCCCTCGAAGTAGCGCTCCGCGATCACGCGCCGCTCGTCTTCGCTGAGCTTCGTCAGCGCGCGCTCGAGCAGGTCGCGCTCGTCAAAACGCGCGAAGCCTTCTTCCTCGCGGCCCAACATCGACTGGAGCGGCGAGTCGTCCACACCCGCCGGAGAGGCGTCCAAGGACAGCGGGCTGGCCGCGTTTTGCGCCTCGAGCGCCTCGAGCACCTCGTCGAGCGGCGCGTCCAGCTCTTCGGCCAGCTCGATGGGCGTGGGCGAGCGCATCAGCCGCTGTTCCAGATCCGTGCAGGCGTTCTTGATGCGGCGGTTCAGCGCGGTTGAACGGCGGGGCAGCGAAATCAGGCGCGATTTGTCGCGGAAATAGTTTTTGACCTCGCCCACCATCGTGGGCGTGGCGTAGCTGACGAACTTGACGCCCTTTTGGACGTCGAAGCGCTCGATCGCCTTGAGCAGCGCAAGCGAAGCCACCTGGTACAGATCGTCGTACTCCACGCCCCGCCCCGAGAAGCGGCGGGCCACGATGTCGGCGATGTACAGGTGCGCCGCGGCCAGCTTATCACGCAGCGCGACGTCGTTCGACTGCTGGTACTGCAGGATCAGCGCCTCCGTGCTGTACGTTGTGCCTTTGTAAGCCATGGTCGCCCCTCAGCGCGGCAACCGCTTGCGCATGTCGATCGCACGCAGGCGGTCATCGTCGAAACTCAAGGTTACCTCGTCGGTCATCGAGCTCAGCACGCACCGAATTACCGAGATCTCATCGTCGCTCAGCAACGACCCACCCTCTTGGCAATCGCAGGCGGTCGACTCGGCGCGCAGGCAGAAGTAGCCGTCCTCGGTCCAGTAGGACACGCGCAGCGAACGGCAGTGCGACGTGCGCATCAGGCAGCCGCACGCCTCCTCAGCCGCCAGCTTTACATCGCTCACCACGTCGACCGACAGCCCCGAGCGCGCCAGCGCGCCCGAGGTGGTCAGCCGCACCACCAGCATCATCTCGCGCTCGGCGGGTACGGTGAGCACCACCGCGTTATCAGCCGGGGTCATATGCGTTCTTCCTCCGCATCTTTGGGCAAAAAAGGCGTCAGGTTGCCGCCGTCCATCCACAACCGCTCGATGTTGTAATAGGCCCGCTCCTCCTCATGGAACAGGTGCACGATGACGCTTGCATAATCGAGCACCACCCAGCGCGCCTCGCGCTGACCCTCCTTGCGGCGGACGGGGATGTCCTCCTGCTCGAGTTTCTCCTCCACCGCCTCGGCCAGCGCGTGCACCTTGATCGTATTGTTCGCGCTCGCGATGACAAAGTAGTCGGTGATCGACGTCAGGTGCTTGACGTCGAGCACCATGATGTTGTCGCCTTTTTTCTCATCAAGGGTCGCCGCGATCCGCTGCGCCAGTTCCTTGGGATTCATCATGTCTTTTCCCTCACATCCTGTCATTCTTTATGCTTTCGAGGAGCTCCAGCGTCCTCTCGTTGAGCGGCATGCCGCGCGTGCGCACGTAGTCGACCGTGCGGCGCGCCGCGATGGCCATCGCCTGATCGAGATCCACCTCGGCCGCCTCGCGTATCTCGTTAAGGCCCGGAAAGGCCCTGCGGTTTTCCTCGGTCATGTCGGCCAGATAGATCACCTTGTCGAGCGCCGTCATGCCGACCCGGCCCGTGGTGTGCCAGCGGATCGCATCGAGCACCTGCCCGTCGGTCACGTGAAACTGCTCGCGCGCCAGCGCCGTGCCCGCCGCCGCGTGTAAAAGCGCCCGGCTCTCGCCCTCGCCCGCCGCCAGCGCGATGCCCTCGCGCGCGACCAACGCCGCCATCTCGGCGACCTGCATGTGCTTGGCGCAATCGTGCAGCAGCGCCGCCAATCGCGCCTGCTCGACATCTACCCCGTGCAGCTGCGCAAGCCTCACGGCCATGCGCTCCACGCCCAGCGTGTGGCGGTAGCGCGCCGGGGTCATCGTGTGCCTGAGCGTTTCGAGCATCGGGTCGTGGTACAGCTTGCGGGCCTTGATGTAGCGCTCGACCGGCTCAGGCACGTAGAGCGCGAGCGATTCGTGGCGCGCGGCCCGTTGCCGCACCTCGGTGGACGACAGATTCGATACCGGCTGGCCGATCATGCGGATGTCCAGGCGGTACTTGCCCGAGATGCAGGCCATCTGACTTTTAATCAGAGGGTCTGGAGTGCCCGGCCGCGGCACCAGCACCAGCATCCTGAGCAAGGAGGCCACCTCGTCAAAGGCGTGCCAGGTCTCGATCGTCAAGAGTGTGTCCGCGCCTACCACGTAGCAAAAATCCGCGTCCGGCTCGCTCGCGCGAAGACTTCTGAGCGTATCCAGCGTGTAGGTCACGCCCGCGCGCTTCACCTCCACGTCCGATGCCTCAAAACCCGGCCGGCCTTGGATTGCCAGCACCACCATGTTCAGCCGGTCCTCGGCGCTGGCCTGCGTGCCTTTGTGCGGCGGATCGCCGTCGGGGATGAACAGCATGCGCCCGATCGACAGCTGCCGGGTCGCCGCCTCCGCCATCTTCAAATGCCCCAGGTGAATCGGGTCAAAAGTCCCACCCAGGATGCCAATCGTACCCAATCGCCATCGCTCCCCGCTTCGTTCTCTATATTATATACCATGCGCGGCGATTAGAAAAGGAAAATCTACACATGCTCTAAGATAAAGTTGATGAAGTTTGGCGGATAAAGTTTGGCGGGAGGCGAAGACCATGCCGGGTAAGATCGACCGTGCGGCGCTGTTTGTGCTGCTGCTGGCGCTGGGCTTTGTGCTGTTCTGGGCTGCGGTCGGCCGCTGGCCGGTCGCGCTGGCGCTGACCTGCGCGTTGGGCCTTTCGACGCACGCCTGCTGCCGCGCCTGGCGCGCGCGCTGCGGAGCGAACCGCGCATACAATCGCGCCCGCGCGCGCGACGCACGGGCGCTGATCGACGGGTGGGCCGTGCGCCCTGACGCCGACGCGGCCGAGGCACATGTGCGCGCGCGCTTTGCCTCGTCCCCGCCGTTTGCCTTCCGGTTGCTCGCCCGCCACGGCGCCGCGCCGCCGCTCAACGCCAACGACCTGTTGGCGCTCTGGCGCGAGCACGCGGGCGGCGAGCGCCTGGTCGCGGCCTCGACCGGCCCGATCGACCGGGAAGCGCAAGCGCTCGCCGCGACGCTCAGGTCGCCCGCCGTGCGCCTGCTGGACGCGGACGCGCTCGCGGACGCGCTCGCGGGAAGCGGCCTTGAGCTGCCCGAGGCCCCGCCCGCGCGCCGCCGCCTGCGCCTGCCCCGCCTCGCGCCCAGCCGCAAAAAAGCGCCCTACTGCCTGATCTACGCGCTGTTCATGCTGGCCGTCTATTGGCTGCTCGGCGCGCCCGTCTATCTGCTGGCCGCGCTGTTCCTGATCGCGCTCGCGGTGCTGGGGCTAAAAAAGCCGGGGGCAACCCCAACGGAGCTGTTCCCCGGATGATGCGAACCGAAGTTGAGAAATGCGCTGCATCTCCCTCGTTTTTTACTTTACCTATGCGCCGGAATCGATGCCAGGTATCATGCGCGTATTAACCCTCGAACCCCCGCTCATGCACGCCGACCCAGTATTCCGGCTGTTTCTCGTAGTAGGTATCTTGGTCAAACACTTGACGGTCGACTTCCTGGCCGGTCGCGCGGTCGTAGTAGATGCGCATACCCACGCTCTTGACCATGTCCTTGCCCTCGGTCTTGAGCACCGGCTCCTCGTCCTTGTAGTACACGATCTTGCCCTTGGTGTCCGGCACGTACCGGCTCTTCTTGGGCGGCTTCTGATCCACGATCCTGTGATCCAGCTGGATCTCGTACGCATTCTGCGGCCCGTAGATGCGCACGCGCGCCTTCTCCTGGTCGACGTGGGTGTAGATGAAGATCGAGTAGGGCAGGGGGTTGGTGAAGCGCAGGTCTTTTTCCCTGCCCCGCTGCAGCGACACCACCGCGTCCATGCTGGCCTTGACGTAGGCCACGGTCATGTTGTGCGACTGGCGCTCGACGATGTCCATGTTCGCCAGCAGCAGCGCGCCGTAGAGCGTGCTCGACGCCTGGCAGGTGCCGCCGCCGATGCCCGAGATGATCTCGGTGCCGTTGTACTCGGGCGCCTCGAAGAACCCCCGCTCCACCGTGCGCGGGCCCACCACCTCGTTTATCGATACGGTCTGGCCCGGCCTGACCTCAAACCCGTCAAACGCCTGCAGCGCGCGCCGGATGTTCTTGGTGCGGTTGCTGCTGCTGGCCTTGGTGGACGTGACGTAGTAGACGATCAACTGGGTGTTCTGCAGCGTGTCCTCGGTGGTGCGCGCAGGCTTGAGCACATGCGTCTGAAGCGCGATTTCGGCCCCGCTGCCCTCGCGGATCGCCGCGTCGAGCGTCGATCGCAAATCCTCCACCGACAGCCCCAGCCCGTCCCGAGACGGCTCCACCGTCAGCTGCTCGCTCAGGCCCGGAATCACCGTCGCCTCGACCGCCGGCACGCTGATCTCGGCCGCGATGCCCTCGAGGAACTGCGTGAACATCGCCTCGTCGTAGACGATCTCGCTGTCGTAGTATTGCGGGTTGGCCTTGAGGAGCTCGACCTGCTCGCGCTTTTCGCGCGCGGTGCCGGTCTTCCCCCAGTTCCAGGCCTGCTTCAACTGCGCCTCGGCATCCGCGCTCAGGTGCGCGCCGAACTGCGAGGGCGTGAACGTCCACTGCCGCTCGCCGTGGGTCAGCGTGAACGTGCCGCTCAGCCGCTCCTGCACCCGGCCCAAGACCCGCTGGGCGCCCTCGTCGTAGCTCATGCCGCCCAGGGACACCCCGTCCACATACACGCCCTCGCAGAACCTGTCGTCCGCGGTCCCGCGCGTTGCAAAGCGGATGAGCAGCACGATGGCGAACGTCACCGCCGCGATCACGGCGGCCATCTTGAAAAGGCCCGGCAGCCCCCCGCGCGTGCGCCGCTTCCGCCGGCGCGCCACCCAAGTAGAAGACATCGCCCGGAATCCTCCTAATGGTCTTCATTTGATCCCGATGTTGGAAGCATTTGCGCGTAAATCAGACGAGTTAATCTTCGCCTCACTTAACCCGGAATTCTGTAGATAGAGCATCAAGCAATGCCAAGACAACAAAAAACCGCCGGCAGATGCGGACGTGATTCCTATCCTCAGGATCGCCAAGTGAAGTTCCTTAAGCAAGTACGGCATCGAAAATCCGACCATAAGCCCTTCCAATGATAAGTTCTGTTAAAGTTCCAGCCTGTTGTGCCGGAAAGCAGGAGATGCCCATCATGATTACATGCGGCGAGGGCCGGTTGAATCAACGCCACTCCTATAGCAAGCACAACCAAAAACGTCATTCTCTTGAGCTTCGCAATGAAAACATTTTTATCAATCAATTACATTCTTATTGTATCATTCATCAGTCAGCTTGTCAAGTGATTCATCGGAAGAGCGTTGATAAAATGTTGACGGACGCGCGCGACGACCCAGCGCGGCGATGGCAACGATCATCACGATCGGGAAGGCGATCGAAAAAAGCAGCCCCAGCTTGAGCCCGGCCTCGGCGCCCGTACCCTGGAACCAGGCGGCGGCGCGCGCGAGGCCGCCGCGTTCGACCAGGCCCGATACCCGGCCCACCAGCATCGGCCCGACCGTGCAGCCCAGATCGCCCGCGAGCGCCATGATGCCAAACATGGCGGTGCCGCCGAGCGGGAACGCCGCCGCCGACAGGCTCAGCGAGCCCGGCCACATCAGCCCCACCGCGAGGCCGGTCAGCGCGCAGCCCACAAGCGACAAAAGCGGCCAGGGCGAGAATACCGCAATCAAATAACCGACCACGCACAGCGCGGCGCTGAGCCCCATGGCGCGCCGCAGCCGGAGCTTGCCGCCCATGAAGCCGTAATACACGCGCGCCAGCCCCATCATGGCCGCGAAGGCGCAGGGCCCGAGCAGGTCGCCCATGGCCTTGGGCACGCCCAAGCCCACCTCGGCGAACAGCGACGCCCACTGGCTCATCGCCTGCTCGGCCGCGCCGCCGCACACCATCATCAGCAGCAGTAGCCAGAAGATGGGCTGGGCGAACAGCGTTCGGGCGCGCTGGCGCTCGTGCTCGGCGACCAGCGGCCTCAGCGGAACCTTGGCGAACAGGAAAATGTTGACAAACGGCACCAGCGCCCACATGATCGGCAAAAAGCGCCAGGCTGTGCGTCCGAACAGCGCGAAGAAGCCGGTGGACAGCAGCACGACGCAGACCAGCCCCCAGCTGTAGAACGAGTGCAGCAGGCTCATCGCGCCGGCCTTCTCCTCGCCCGGCAGCGCTTCCACGATCGGGCTGATGAGCACCTCGGTCAGCCCGCCGCCCACGCCGAGGAACAGCGTGGCGATCAGCAGCGCCGGATAGGGCGCAACCGGCCCCGGCAGCACGGCCAGGAGCACGAGCCCCAGCACCGCCACGACGTGCGCCAGCACCACCGGCACGCGGAAGCCGATCCGATCCACCAGCCGTGAGGCCAGGTAGTCGGTGGCGATCTGCACGATAAAGTTAAACGAGATCAAAAGCGCGATGCGCTCGATGGACACGCCGAATGACTGCTGAAAGGTCACAAACAGCAGCGGCGACAGGTTGATTACAATGGCCTGGGTGATGTAGCCGAGGTAGCTGGCGAGCAGCGTGTGCCGGTATGTCAATCGCATGAGGGCCTCCGTTTTGTAATGTTGCATTCCCTCCATTCTACGAAGCCGCCGCGCATATGTCAAGCGGCGGCCTACAAAGATTGCCAATGCCGGGTGTGCAAGGGTTGACAATATCCGACAGGATGCCGGGGCCCCTAGGCTCCCTCGTCAGAGGGAGCCTAGGTAACCGCTGATCAAATCCCACGCGCGCTTTAATCAGCGCTTACCTAGGTAATCGCTGATCAAATCCCACGCGCGGTGGCGGTTGCATTTTCGCCAGCTCGGGCCCGCAGAATCCTCGACGTAGCGCTGCTACGCCTTCGGATTTTGCAAGCCCAATCCGGCAAAAATTCCCCTCGCCATCGCACGCGCGCTTTAATCAGCGCTTACCTAGGGAGAAAGGGCCGCAGCGCCTTTTCTTGGCGCCGCGGCCCCGTCATGGGATATTTCATTATCTCAGGTAGTTGTTGAACAGGTATCCGCTCACCGAACCCGCCTTGACCTTGCTCCAGTTGCCGGTGATCGAGACGACCGTCACCTGCGTGCCGCTGGGCAGCGTCTTGATGAGTTCGCCGTTGGCGCTCTTGCGCAGGTTGACGCGGGCGCTGGTAATCATGGTGTAGCCGCTGGCGACGTAGGTCTTCGAGATCCAGCCCTTCGCGCCGGTCAGCGCGGTTACGTAGTACCAATTGCCGCTCTCGTCCCAAATCCTGAGCTTCGCCCCGCTCCTGAACGTCGCCACCGCGGCATAGTTCGTGCCCGGGCCCTTGCGCAGATTCACGCCCCGACCGGTCACGCGGCCGGCCTTGGCAGTCCCTTCGGGCGAAGGATCGACCTCGCCCGGCTGATCGGGCAGTTCCTTGATGTAGGCGTTGCGGATGTAGCCGGTCTTGCCGCTGCGCTCGACGTAGATCTTCGTCCAGGTCGCGCCCTGCTTCACGATGCTGATTTCATCACCGTCGATGGCCCAGCCGGCCACCGAATAGTTCGTGCCGGGGCCGGAACGCACGTTGAGCCCACCCATCGTCGACGGCAGCACCACCTGCGTGGTGGGGGTACCCGCCAGCGCCACCGGCGCGGCCACCGCCAGGCACAAGACCAACGACAGAACCAAGGCAACCAATTTCTTTCCCATGAAAACCCCTCCTTTGTGGAATCTGGTGCTTTGACCCGGCGGCCGCACCAAAGGTTTCCATGGGACCCGTGCCAATGTCTTCCAAACCCCCGTCGTTTCAGCGCCGATCTCGGGGGAAAAGGCGTCAAAACCCAGCAAAATCAGGCACTCCCGCCAGTTCCTTGAAAATCCCCACTGTGCGCTGGCAATTGATGGAAGGGTTCACGCCAGCTCGCGCAATCGGAAGCCCAGGCTGTCGCAGGACACCAGGTGATAGGAGATGCCGTCCCAGCTGCCCTGGAACGCGTGCGCGGCGGAGGGGCCGTGCAGGTGGCCGTACACCACCTGTTCTACGCGGTATTCGCGCAGCAGCCGCGTGAATCCTGTGTCGCGCTGGCCGAGGGTCAGCGGCGGGTAGTGCATCAGGCAGATCAGGCGCGCATCCTCCGAGCGCCGCCGCGCCGAGCCCAGCGTCATTTTAAGGCGGAGCAGTTCCCGCTCGTAGATGCGCACATCGGCGCTCTCGGCGTCTGCGCCCGGGATCGTCCAGCCGCGCGTACCGGCGAACAGCACGCCGGAAAGCTCGATCGAGTCGTTTTGCAGCGCGTACATGCCGTCGGGCAAGCAAGCGCGCACACGGCTGATCGAGCCCCACCAGTAGTCGTGGTTGCCCTTGACCAATATCTTGCGGCCGGGCAGTTCCCCGACCTGTCGCAAATGGATTTCGGCCTCATGAAGTTGCATCGCCCAGCTCAGGTCGCCGGGCAGCAGCACCACGTCTTCGGGAGAAACGCGCGCCCGCCAGTCCTCGGCGATACGAGAAAAGTGCCCGGTCCAATGCGAACCGAACACGTCCATGGGCTTGCCGCCTGTGTCCAGGTGTAGATCAGCGATCGAGAAGATCATCATCGGCCGCTTCGTCCACATCCTCTTCATCCTCTTCACCCGAGAAGTCGCCGTCCGGCTCAAAGTCACCGTTCTCGAGCGGGTCGTCGATGTCGATGGCGATCTCGTCCATCGTGGCCACCGAATCGATCTCGAGCGCCGGGTCCTCGCTGGGCACGACGTCGTCGTCGGTGGCCTCGGCGATCCGGCGCGCCATATCCTTAAGGCAGGTGGCGCACAGCTCGTTGCCGGGCGCGACCGGGTTCTCGCCGCATTCGGAACACAACTCGGCGATGTCCTCGATCTCGTCCTCGCCACGCACCTCCTTGCGGCACACGGTGCACAGTTGGCCCCCGTCCAAAATATAGTTAAGCTCGCAACGCGGGCACTTGACGAATCCCATAAACATCCTCCCAACCAAGTAGTACGTGCAGCCCGTACATCCTATGTGCGCGCCGCTCAGCGGTGACCATTATAGCGCAACCTCCCATGAGACGCAAGAGATTGCAATAATTTTACGGGCCACGCATTTGGAAGGTTTTTAATCCGCCCAGAACCGGACGAAGGTGCGCGCCATCGCGGTTGCGTCGCGCATGGTGCGCACCTGCCAGTGGGCGGGCAGCAGCGCTTGCAGGTCCTCGCCGCAGAACCTTTCGTCGATCAGCGCCACCACGCCCCGGTCATTTTCTGTGCGGATCACGCGGCCCGCCGCCTGCAGCACGCGTACGAGGCCGGGGAAGGTGTAGGCGTAGTGGTGGCCGGCGCCTTCGCCGTCGTCCATCAGCGCTTCGAGCGCGGCGCGTTCGAGGCTCAGCTGCGGGGTGCCGATGCCCACGATCGCCGCGCCGATCAAGAGGTCGCCCGGCAGGTCGATCCCCTCGGAAAACACGCCGCCCATCGCCACCAGCGCGACCATGCTGCGCGCGGGGTTGGGGACAAAGCCCTTAATGAAGGCCTCGCGCTCGCGCTCGCTCATGCGAGGCTGCTGGCGCACCACATGCAGGTCGCGGGCGGCATAACTCAGCACGTCGCCCACCAGGTTCAGGTAGGCGTGCGAGGGGAAGCCCACGAGGTAGTTGCCGGTCTTGGCGCGCGCCATGGCTGCGATCGCCTCGGCCACCGCGCCCGCGGTCAACTCGCGCCTGCGGAAGGTGGTGCCGATCGGCAGCGCCACCACGCACAGGTGCTCGCTGGGAAACGGCGAGGGCAGGTCGAGCAGAGCGTCGCCCGCCTCCTCGTCCAGGCCCAGCATGTCGCGATAGTACCGCAGCGGCGTCAGCGTGGCCGAGAACAGCAGCGCGCCGCGCACCCGATCGAAACACTTGCGCAGATAGGGCGCGGGATTCGCGCACCACAGCTTGACCGACAGATCGCGCTCCGACGGTTCGTAGAGCACGCGGTGCGCAGCCCCCATGTCGGCCGACACGCGGGTGTAGTTCAGCGCCTCAAAGTAGCGCTCGGTGAGCGACTGCGCGAACGCGCCCGCGCCGTTCAGCAGCGGCCGCGCCGCATCGAGGAAGATCTCCATCCGCTCGTTCAGCGCCTCGCTCTGCTCGTCCGCCCAGCAGGGATGGTCGTAGCTCAGACGCAGGCCTTTGAACGCCTCGATCAGTCCGGTCAGCGCCGCGTAAAGCTCGGTGTGCTCGCCGCCCTGGCGCTTGAGCGCACGGCGCAGCGCGCGCCAGTCGCCCTCGCGCGTCCCGGCCGACAGCATCTCCCGCGCGCGGTCGATCAGGTTGTGCGCCTCGTCCACCAGCAGCACGCTGTCGCTCTTTTCGAGGAAGAAGCGCTTGAGCTTGACGCGCGGGTCAAACGCGTAGTTGTAGTCGCCGATCACCACGTCGCAGGTCTCCGACAGGTCGAGCTGGAACTCGAACGGGCAGAGGTCTGCGGCATCGGCCAGCGCTTCTATTTGGTCGCGGCTCAGACGCTCGATCGCCAGCGCGCCCTTGAGCGCCTCGCGGCTGCGGTCGTAGTGGCCGGCGGCGCGCGGGCAGACCGATGGGTCGCAGGCGGTTCCGGGGCGGGGGCATAGCTTCTCCTTGGCGGTCAGCGTAATTGAGCGCACGCGCAGCCCCGTCTCGCGCATGCGGTCGAGCGCCTGCTCGGCCGCGAGCCGCGTCGTGGTGCGCGCGGTCAGGTAGAAGATGCGGCTGGTCAGCCCCTCGCCCATCGCCTTGAGCGCGGCGAACAGCGCCGCCGCCGTCTTGCCGATGCCGGTGGGCGCCTGCACCAGGATGCTGCGGCGCGCGCGGAACGCGCGGTAGGTCGCCGCCGCCATCTCACGCTGGCCGTCGCGATAGCCCTCGTAGGGGAAGGTCAGCGCGCGCGCCGTAGGCAGCACCGCTTCCTTCCATGCGTCGAGCGCCGACAGCCAGTCGGCGTAGGGCGCCGCATAGCCGGCGAAGCGCCCGGCCAGTTCGCCGGCGCTCAGCAGACGGGTGTGGGTGCGCGCCTCGCCGCTCAGGTGCAAATAGGTCAGCCGCACCTCGACCGACGCGTAATTCTCCCTGGCGGCCAGGATGTGCGCGTAGATTACGGCCTGCGCGAAGTGTTCAGGGTGCTCGCCGGGATCGACGGCGTGCGGATCAAGCCGGGTGGTCTTGATCTCCTCGACCACCGGCGGGATGCAGCCGCGGCACAGCCCGTCCGCGCGCCCGTATACCGTGAGCTCCACATCGCCGAACGCCTGGCTGATCGATAGGCCCACCTCGCGCTCAAACCCCTCGGGGTAGCGCGACTGCCACAGCCTGTGCCCCGCCATGCCGTCCTGCATCTGATCGATCGAGCGGATCGCGGGGAACAGGTCGCCGCGCTCGGTGGCGAATTCCGCGAGCGACCGGGCGCTGACGCGATGCTTCACGACAATCCGCTCCTTTCATATCACTTGACATCAATGAGGGCAGGGCATACAATGAATGCACACCGCATCATTTTATCGGATTCTGGGCAGAATTGCAATGTTTGTAGGTTTACTTTCCACAGAAGCGAGGGATCGATGTGCTGTATCCGCTGAAGCTGTCTCCCTATTTCCGGCATGGGGCCCAAACGCCCTGGGGCGGACGCAAGCTCGCAGACCTGTTCGGCAAGGCCATCCCCGACGACCGCACCGGCGAGAGCCTCGAGATATCGGCGCTCCCCGGCATGCAGAGTCGGATCGAAAACGGCGAGCTTAACGGTCGGCCGCTCGGCGCGGCGGTGGAGATTTGGGGCGAGGCGCTGACCGGGCTTAAAGAGCCGGGCTTCCCGCTGCTGGTCAAGCTGATCGATGCGCGCGAGCGGCTGTCGGTGCAGGTACACCCGGGCGACGGCTACGCGGGTTCGCGCGAAGGCAAGCGGGGCAAGACCGAGGCCTGGGTGGTGCTGGCCGCGCCGTGCGGCGCGCAACTGGTGTACGGCGTGGAGGCGGGCGGGCGGGCGCTCAAGGACATCGTGGCCGAAGGGCGGCTCGAAAGTGCGCTCAACTGGGTGGACGTACAGCCGGGCGACGTGCTGTACATCCCGCACGGCATGGTGCACGCGATAGGCGGCGAGTTGCTGATGTACGAGATTCAGCAGTCGAGCGACGTGACCTATCGGTTCTGGGACTGGGGGAGGGTGGACGAGGCGGGCCGCGGCCGCGCGCTGCACACCGAGCAGGCGCTCGACGTGACAAGGCCCGAGCTCAAGCTGCCCAAGATCGCCGGTGCGACGCTGCTTGTGCGCGGCGGCAGCGCGACCTACTACATATCGAATAAATACTTCGAGCTTAAGCGGCTGAACGTGGCGGACGACATGCCGCTCGACGGCGGGCGGATGCTTTTGATTACCGCGCTCGGGCCGTGCGCGCTTACGTGGCCGGGCGGCGGCATGGCGCTCGAGGCGGGGGGCAGCGCGCTGGTACCGGCCGCGCTCGAGGGCGCGGTGCTTAAGGGGCGGGTGAGCGCGCTGTGCGCCACCATGCCCGATCGGGAGGCGCTGAAGCGCTCGCTGGGCTACCGCGCGGGCGCGGTGGCCGGCTTATTGGAGGAATAGCGATGGACAGGACAGAGGACCCGGTTCGGCTGTACGTGGTGGCGCCCTGCTACAACGAGGAGGCCGTGCTGCCCGAGACGGCCAGGCGGCTGAATGCGCTGATGGATGAGCTCGAAGGCGAGGGGCTGATCGACGCGGACAGCCGGATCGTGCTGGTGGACGACGGCAGCCGCGACCGTACCTGGCCGTTGATCGAGGATAGCGCGGCGCAATATCCGCGCGTCGAGGGCATCAAGCTGGCCCACAACGCCGGCCATCAAAACGCGCTATGGGCCGGCATGATGACGGTCAGGAACAAGGCCGACGCGGTGGTCACGATCGACGCCGACCTACAGGACGATATTTCGGCAATCCGAGGCTTCCTTACGGCCTATCGGGCGGGCAACGAGGTGGTGTACGGCGTGCGCTCGGCGCGCAAGACCGACACCGCGTTCAAGCGCAAGACGGCGCACTGGTATTACGGCCTGATGAAGAAGCTCGGGGTCGATCTCAAGTACGACCACGCCGACTACCGACTGCTGAGCCGGCGCGCGCTCGAGGCGCTTGCCCAGTTCGGCGAGACCAATCTGTTCCTGCGCGGCATGGTGCCGCTGCTCGGCTTTCAGCACACCGAGGTATACTACGAGCGCGGCGAGCGTTTCGCGGGCGAGTCGAAATACCCGCTCCGGAAGATGCTGTCGTTCGCGATGGAGGGCATCACCTCGTTCAGCGTCAAGCCCATCCGCTACGTGGTGATGCTGGGCGTTCTGTTCGCCATCATCGGCGTGGTGATGGCGCTGTACGCGCTGATCTCGCGCTTCAGCGGCCGCGCGGTGGCCGGCTGGTCGTCGCTGATGGTGTCGGTCTGGGTGATCGGCGGCGTGCAGTTGATAGCGCTGGGCTTGATCGGCGAATATGTGGGCAAGCTGTACACCGAGGTCAAGCGCCGTCCGCGCTTCATTCTGGAGACCTATCTTGAGAAGCCGCGCGAGTAAGGAGGGACGGATGTCCAAGTATGCGAGGTGCGCCTGCTGGATTGCGCTGTTGATGTGCGCGATGGCGCTGACCGCGTGCGCGCAAGAGAAAGCGCCGGGCAAGCCGATCGCCACGCTCACATTTTTTGACGCCGGCAGTGCCGACGCCATTTTGATCGAGACGCCGGGCAGCGCGGTGCTGGTGGACGCCGGGCTCAAGGAGGACGCGCCCGCGCTGATCGCGGCGCTGGAACGCGCGGGCGTATCGAAGCTCGACGCGCTGATTATCACCCATTTTGACAAGGACCATGTGGGCGGCGCGGCGCAGGTGATCGAGGCGCTGCCGATTGGCCGGGCGTACGAACCGGACTACGAGAAGCATTCAAAGCACGTGAACGCCTATCGCGCCGCGCTCGTCAAGAAAGGCGTCGCGTCCGAGGCGCTCGATGCGAACACCGCGTTTGAACTGGATGGGATCGACTACGACATCGACGTGGCCAACGAGGCCTTCTACGGCGAGGATGAGGAGAACGACTTCTCGCTGGTGATCCGGCTGACGGCCGGGGACGCGCGCGCGCTGCTGGCCGGGGATGCCGAGCGCGCCCGGCTGATCGAGCTGCTGGACGAGGGCGACCTCAAAAGCGGTCTGCTCAAGGTGCCCCACCACGGCCGGTACAACAAGATCAGCCCGATCTTCTTCGCCGCGGTTGAGCCAAAACACGCGGTGATTACGAGCTCGGAGGGCGAGCCCGAGGAAGATGAGACCGTATACGCGCTTGAGCGCGCGGGCGCGCAGGTCTGGCTGACGCGCCGGGACGCGGTGGTGGCCGAGACCGACGGCCGGGGTTGGACGGTCGGGCAACCGTAACGCCGCGCGCGATGAGGCGGGGAGGGAATTTGCATGAGGCCCACCGAAATTGAGCGCCTGCGCGCGCCGGGAACGGGCGAGCGCGAGGTATGGCTGGCCGGCGGCTGCTTCTGGGGCACGCAGGCCTATTTGAAGAACATCTCCGGCGTCGTCCATACCAGCGTGGGCTACGCCAACGGCCGGGTGGAGCGGCCCACATACCAGATGATATGCTCGCGTGCGACCGGGTTTGCCGAGGCGGTGCATGTGATCTACGACCCGGCGGCGCTGCCGTTTGCGTTCCTGCTGGGGCTGTACTTCGATTCGATCGATCCCACCAGCGTCAACCGACAGGGCGGCGACGTGGGCGACCAGTACCGGACCGGCATCTACGCGCTGGAGGCGGCCGACGTGGATGAGGCGCGCTCGAGCCTGGCTGCGCTGGCGCGCTCGCTGGGCCGCCCGGTTGCGGTCGAGGCTGGGCCGCTGCAAAACTACTACCTGGCCGAGGATTACCATCAGGACTACCTCGACAAGAATCCGGGCGGCTACTGCCATGTGCCCCGCGCCAAGATCGAACGTGTCAAGGCGGCGCGCACCTATCGGCGGTCGAGCGACGAGCACATCCGGCGGACGCTCAGCCCGCTCTCTTACGCGGTGACCCAGCAAAACGGCACCGAGCGCCCGTTTGAGAACGCCTATTATGACCACTTCCAAAAGGGGGTCTATGTGGATGTGGTCACCGGCGAGCCGCTGTTTCTTTCGAGCGACAAGTTCGAGAGCGGTTGCGGATGGCCGGCGTTCGCGCACCCGGTAACCGAGGCCGCCGTGACCGAACATGAAGACAACACATACGGCATGCGCCGCTCGGAGGTGCGCAGCGCCGCGGGCAATTCCCATCTCGGGCATGTGTTCGAGGACGGGCCGCACGCGCGCGGCGGGCTTCGGTACTGCATCAACAGCGCCGCGCTGCGCTTTGTGCCGCTCGAGCAGATGGAGACGCAGGGCTACGGCTACCTGATATCGCGCGTCGATCGGTAGGCGCGGCCCTTAAATTAAATTTTCACAAATCCCCCCAAAAGGCTTTAGCTTCATGAATTTTTCGCGATATATCAAATAGGGAGAGAATGGCGCGGGACGCGCGGCTTCCTGATCCCGGTTGTCAAAAAGGGGGGTCTGTGTCGTGAAGGTGGTCGGTTATGCGGCGATTTACTTTGCGCATTATCGTCAGGTTCAAACCAACAACAGCGCCGGTCAGGATGTTCGCCTCAAGTCCATCCGCGGCGAGATAGAAGATGTGCGCCTGGCGCTTCAGCGCTTGTCCAACACCGAGAGGGTTCCCCTCGAGGAAAAGGCAAAGCAGCGCAAGGAGCTTCAAAAGCATTTGCAGGAGTTGAGCCGGCAGATGCTTCGGCGCAGGCTCGAAATCCAGCAGGAAAAGCGCGACAAGCTGGCGGGCGAGGTTGCGGAAGACATTCAGGAGCAGTCGGCCGCGGGCGCCGACCGGCAGGTGTTCGGCGCGCCCGGCATCGGCTTCATGCCGGATGGGTCCGATGGGGAGCGGCGGGTCAGGCACGTCGCGCGGGACGGGCGCGAGGATCTTGCCGCCCCGTGCGCGGCGGATGCGCTGCAGGATATCCAGGAGGACGCGCGCAAACGGGCTTAGGTAACCGCCGATCTGTTCCTACGCCGTCTGGCGGGACGCCCTTGCGCCCGCTCATTCCTACAGAACGCTTGACGTAGCGCTGCTGCGCCTGCGCATTTTGCAAAAACGATCGGACGGGAAATCATCTCGCCAGCCGCCGCCCGAATCAATCAGCGCTTACCCGGACAGTCGGCCTTTCTTACGCAACCTCCCGGGCAAACCCATAGGCGAACAGGCGCGCGACGTCCAGCCAACGGTCGGTCTTGTAGTAGCCGCTGTCGAGCACCACCGCGATCAGCGTGGTGCCGTTTTTGCGTGCCGCGCCGACAAAGCACTGGCCCGCCATGCCGGTGTAACCGGTCTTGCCGCCCAACGCGTCGGGGCTGTAGTACTTCGAATTCGGATCCAGCAGATCGTAGTGATTGCTCAGTTGAAGCGGCGCGTTCTTGCGCTGGGCGGTTGCCGCCATCGTATACTGCCGGCGCTCGATCACCGATTTGGCGCGGGAATCCTGGAGCGCCGCGCGCATGAGCAGCGCCATGTCGTAGGCCGTGGTGTAGTGCTCCGGATCGTGGTAGCCGTGCGGGTTCATGAAGTGGGTGCCGGTCATGCCCAATTCATGGGCCTCCCGGTTCATGGCCTCGACGAATGCTTCGACCGAGCCACTCACCAACTGCGCGATCGCCATCGCAGCGTCGTTGCCTGAGCGCATCATCAGCCCGAACAGCAGGTCGGCGTAGGGCATCTGCTCGCCGGGAACCACCGGCACGCGCGACGAGTCGCCCGGGATGTCCGCGGCCACCTTCGGGATGGTGACGATCTGCTTGAATTTGCCGCGCTTGAGGCCCAGCAGCAGCGTCATCAGCTTGGTGGTGCTGGCCGGATACATCTTTTCTCGTGCGTTCTTCTCAAGCAGCACCTCGCCGGTGTCGGCGTCCATCAAAAGCGCCGCGCCGGCGTACAGGTAGTCGCCGTCGAGCGCGAGCGGGTCGCTGTCTTTGAAGAACACCGGCGTGTGGATGTCAAATCCCTTTAGATCCCGATCGAACAGGTACTCGCGCGTGAGCTGGTCGGCTACGCCGTTCGCCTGAATGCCCGAGACGCCCTGACTCGCGAGTGTCGACTGAAACGCCATCAGCGCCCGCTCGGTGCCCGCGCCAAACACCCCGTCCGGCGCGCTCGTCAGGAACCCGAGAGCGAGCAAACGCTTCTGCACCTTCTGGACCGGCGCACCCTTGTCGCCCTTGCGCACCGTCAGCAGCCGCTCGGCGATTTTGGGGTCGAACAGCAGCTTGTTCGTGCGCGCGCCCAACTGGCCGTCGGCCTTTATATCGTTGCCGAGCTCCGCCGCGTAGGCCTGAAACGCCTTCACCGCGGCGACGGTCTGCTTGCCGTACGCGCCGTCGGCCTTGCCGCTCAGAAAGCCCAGCTCGATCAGCCGTTGCTGCGCTCGCGCAACTTCCGACTTGTCTTGGCTCTGGGCGGCGACCTTGGGGGGAGCCTTGGCGCCCGCCCCGGGGGCCGCCAGCGCGACCGGCGACACGCTCGCGAACAGCATGAAGATCAGCGCAATCCACGCACAAAAACGCTTCACGTACATCAAGCCCCTTTTTGCATCCGTACAATTACACATTATATTAGCGCCAAACGGCGGCGTATGTTGGGCGCTTTTGTTGCACATAACGATAAATTCATGTAAATATTCTGCGGCTGATCGAGCCTGATCGGCGCGCATTGCGCACAGGCTCCTTTCATATAATCGAAAGGACAAGGAGGGATGGCCGTGCAACGGGATAAAAGCAGGCTCGTCATTCACACAGGGATCGCGCCCGGCGCCGAGGAATTTAAGGGAGAGCGGCCAACCGAGCGCATCAAGTGGCGCGTGCTTAAGCACCCGCTGAGCAAGGACCGCTGGCGGCCGTGGGAGCGCGCGCCCAAGGCCCTAAAATCGGCGAGGCCGAAGGGCCGGCAGCTTAGGCCCGAACTTGCGCGCGTGCGACCGCAGCGCACCGCGGGCGAACGGCTGCTGACCAACACGGCGATCGCCTGCGCGTTGCTGCTCGGCATCACCGCGTTGGGCAAGGTGGACGCGCCCTGGACGCGGCAGGTGGCCCAAACCGTGTCGAGCGCCATGACCATGCGCGTGAACCTCGACGACACGCTGGGCAAGCTCAACTTCGTGCGCGACTGGATGCCCGACGCGGCGCTGGTATTTTGGAACATGGGCGCGCACGACGCGCTGGCGCGGCCGGTTGCGGGCGCGCTCACCCACGGCTATGACGCCGGCCAGCCATGGCTTCTATACCAGGTGAGCGGCGAACAGCCGGTGTACGCCGCCGCGGCGGGCCGAGTGGCGGCGGTGTCGGAAAACGCGGGCGGCGAGTGGACGCTGATGATCGACCATGAGGCGGGCGAGCAGACGGTGTACGCCTATCTCGGCAAGGTGATCGTCAAGGCCGGCCAGACGGTGGAGCGCGGCGCTCAAATCGGCGTCACCCAGGATTTGGGCGACGCGCGCATGTACTTCGAGCTGCGCGTGTCCGGCGCGTCCGCCGATCCGACCGCGCGGCTCCGGGGCGCATGATCGCCTTCACGCTGTGGGGGCTGCGCGTACGCGTTCACCCGGCCTTGCCGGTCATGCTGGCGCTGGCGGCGCTGGCGGAGGGCATCGCCGAGGTGGGCGCGCTGATGACGGCGCTTGTGCTGCACGAACTTGGGCATGTGCTCTTGGCGCGCGCGCTGGGCGTCAGGGTGGCGGAGCTTGAGCTGATGCCCTTCGGCGGAGCGGCGCGGCTCGAGAACGCCTGGGCGCTGCGCGCCGGGCAGATGGCGCTGGTCGCGTTGGCGGGGCCCGCGGCCAGCGCGCTGTGTATGGGCGCGGCGCTGGGGGCGGTGAACCTCAATTGGCTGATGCCCGAGGCCGCCGCGCCCTTTGTGCGGGCGAACGCGGGGCTCTTGCTGTTCAACATGCTGCCCGCGCTGCCGCTGGACGGCGGTCGGGTACTGTGCGGGCTGCTCGGGCTGCGCATGGGCCAGGCGCGCGCCGCGCGCGTGGGCGTCATGATGGGAAAGGTGCTCGCGGGGCTGTTGGCGGCGTTGGCGGCGGCGGGGGCGTGCCTGTTCGGGCGGCTCAACCTGTCGCTGGTGCTGTGCGCCGCATTTGTGGTCGCGGCGGGCGCGCGCGAACGGCTGGCCGCGGCGGGCGGCAGTTTGCTGAGCCTGGTCGACCGGCAGGGCGAGCTGGCCGACGAGGGCGCGCTGGCGGTCAAGTGGCTGGCCGCCAGCGCCGAAGCGCCGATCCGACAGGCGATCGCCCGGTTCAGCCCGCGCGCGCTGCATCGGGTGGCGGTGTACGATCAGGAGATGCGCTTCGCGGGCGTGCTGGAGGAGGAGCAATTGCTCAGAGCCGCGCTCGAGGACGCCGAGCGGCCTATGGGGCAGTTGCTGATCCACGCCGCACCATGATTACACGGCCATCACGGCTGTGAACGGCGCGGCCGTCACCGGCCCGAAACAGCCGATCAGCGGCGCGATGCAGGGCAGCGATCCGCCATCGCGCATGTCGGCAGCGTGCCCAAAACGAGCCCGAGATCGCCGCGAGGCTCACGCGGGGAACGGCCCGCGAACATCAGCGGGATCATCCCCTTCCAGATCGCGAGCACACTGCCCTCCCCAAGACCGAAGAATCGGCCAAATCCAATCCAAAACCAAGCGGGAAAACGCCCGGCCATGAACGGCCGGGCGATGGTCTGTAGGGGGTCAACTGCGGGGGAGCGGCGCTTCGGGTTTCGGGGCCTTGGATGGATGCGGGGTTCTGACGGGACGGGGAGCGGCGGGCTGCGCGTGCCCGGCGGCGGGTCGCGCGGCCTTGGCGAGCTTTGATGCCTTGGTCAGCCGAATCTCAACGCGCCGGTTTTGCGCCAGGTATTCTTCGGTGTCGCCCTCGATGTACAGCCGGTTGCACGAGTAGCCCGAGACCGACAGCTTCTCCTGCGGCATGTCGCAATCCCGCACCAGATATTTCAGCACCGTCAGCGCCCGGTTGGTCGACAGCTCCCATGAAAACAGGTTTTCCTTGGTCGGCATGTCGCGCGCGATCTTGGCCGTGTGGCCGCTGATGTCGATGCTGCCGATCAGGGAATAGGACTCCAGAAGGATTTCGGCGATGTGGCCGAGGATCGGGTAGGCCTCTTCCTTGAGCACCGGTTGGTCGGGCAGGAAGAACACGCCCTCGCGGAACATCAGAAAGATCTCGTCGCCGGTCTTTTCGATGGCGACCGCCTTGTCATATCCGTAGGTTCGGAGCCGGTCGGAAATGCGCTGCACCAACTCGTCGTACTCGTCCGGGCCCTCATCGAGCGCGGTCATGTCGTCGGATCCCGTCGGCGTGGGCGCGGCACCGGCCTTGTCGTCGTCCGTAACCCCCTTGCCCTCGTCCGCCTCGTCCCGGCCCATGTCCTTGGCGTCCTTGCGGCCGCCGCCGGACTTCTCGTTCACCGAGGGCGGCTGGCCTCGGGCGATCAGCGCGTCGATCTCGTCCAAGGTCAGCTGGTCGATCGTGAAGTTGCCCGTTTGTACTTCCTCCACCTTGGTGGCGGTGCCGAAGGTGGTTTGAAAGCTGGCCATCATTTTTTGGAACTTGCTCAGGTCGGCGATGCTCATGACATAGAGCATGATGAAGAACACCAGCAAGTTATTCATCAGGTCGGCATAGGTAAGCAGCCACCGACCGCTGTCGATCTTGATTTCAGGCGCGGTTTTCTTAGCCAACGCGCGTCAACCCCCATCGTGCTATCATCATGCCGCCTTGCTGCCCTTTACGCCGCGCAGAGGCTTCTCTTGTTGTTGCTGCTGTTTCTTGGAACCCAGGATGTAGTAGGAGGATAGTTGCTCCTTCAGCATGCGAGGGTTGATGCCGTTTCTTATGGCGCATACGGCTTCGATGATCATTTCCTTTTCCAGGCGGTACATCGTCATGCGGGCGCGCAGTTTGGTGGCGGCGGGGATAAAGAATGAGTTTGCCAGCAACACGCCGTACAGCGTGGTAATGAACGCCACGCCGATGGCCTTGGTCACCATATCCGGCGACTCCATGCCGGCCTGCAGCGTCATGATCAGGCCGACGATGGTGCCCACCATGCCGAACGCCGGCGCAAACGCGGCAAACGAGTCAAACATGGAGATGGCGGTCGTGCGGTCGGTCTCGTAGATGTAGATGTCGTTGTTCAGGACATCACTGATCTTCTCGGGGTCGGTGCCGTCCACCACCATCAGCACTCCGCGCTTGATGAAGGGATCGACCGCGACCCCGGAGGCGTCGATCTCCTTTTCCAGGCTCAGCAGACCGCCTTGGCGGGCCTTGGTGGCCAGTAGCACGAGGTATTCGATCGTGGCGGGGATGGCGGATTTAGGCTTAAAAAAAACCTCCAACATCATACCGGGCAACCTGATTAAGTCTCGCGGATTGCAGGAGACAAACAGGGCGCCGATGGAACCGCCCACCGTGATGACGAAGGCGCTGAGCATCCAAAGCGCGATTAGATTGCCGCCATCCATCATGTAGCCGAGGCCGATGCTGCCGAAGCCGACGATAAATCCCAGTATGCTGGATATATCCATATCCGACCTCCGATTTCAATGCGATTTATACGTTGATGCGCGTGCCCGATGTCGGCCCCGGCGCGGCATAGCGCTTTACGATTTTGCGGTTCATGCGGATGCCGTTCAAATGATGCTGTGCATTCTCGCTGATGACCCGCGCGCCGGACTCCATCCGGGCATTCAGGCTCTGGCAATCGCGCAGCAGCCGCACAAGGGCGATGTGGTCGGACAAAAGCTGCGCACACCAATCGGGGCAGCGGATATCCGCCTCCCCCGATTGAAGCAACGCCCGAACGATGGCCGCGTCCTTGCCGTTGAGCCGCCCGACGCCCTCCTCCATGGCCGCGGACAGCCGATCGATCTGAGCGATCACCGCGTTCCCGGCCTCGATATTGTCGGCAAAGGCCTCGGAATTTTCTTCATCCAGATGCCCAAGCGCCTCGGCTGACAGCGCGGCCAGCCGCCTGGTCTGGGTCAAGCGCTCATGGGACAGCGCCTCGAGGGCCTTCAGTGGTTCCATGCCGCTCACCTCGCCGCCCGTTCCGTGCGCGTTTTCAGGTCGGCCTTCTGCCAGACTTCCTTGTACTCCCGCGTCATCTTGAGGATGCGCCGCACGATGTCGGCGTCCTTCTTGATGTTGGCGGTCGTCAACTGGTCGATTGCGTACTGGTACAGGCTGAAGAGGCTCTCGGAGATTTCGTAGCGCATGTCCAGGCAGTCCGACAGGTACTGGTAGATGTTCTGTGCGTGAATGATGGCGTTGTGCGCGCCCGGGACATCCTTGTTTTCGATGCACTGCGCGGCCTTTGCAAGCTTTACGGCCGCATGCTCGAACAGCATGACGATCTGCTCGCCCGGCGTGGAAGCCGCGACCGATTGAGCCTTGTAGCGCGCGTATTGGTTTGCCAGCGTCATGTGATTGCTCCACTCCCTGCCGTCTGCTTATTTGCTGCCGCCCAGCATGTTGGCGATCCAGTTGCTCTGCGAACTGAGCGTGGACATCGCCTTTTCCATTGCGGTGAACCGCTTCCAGTAGCGATCCTCCTCGATCACCATCTTCTTCTCCAGATCGGCGATCTTGCGGGATGCGGTCTGGATGCGCTCGCCGTACTGGCTGGTGGAGGCCTTGTCGTCGCCGGGGCGGCCCACCAACTCAATCAGCGCGCCCTTTTTGCCGTAGGTGCTCAGGTGGTTGGATACGATGTCCGACAGCCGCCACAATACGCCCGACTCGGCGTAGCGCTGCTGCTTCTGCTCGGCCGTCGCAAAGACCGAGTAGCTGACCGAGCTCTTTTGCGTGAGGATGTCCATCACCTTGTCGGGGTCGCTTTCGACCGCCGCGCGCAGCTTGGTCTCGTCCAGGTGGAGCAGACCGCGCTCGGTGTAATGGCCGGTCGAGATGCCCAGTTGCGCGAGGATGCCCACGCCCCCTTCGCCACCCAGCTCATTGACCATGGCGCTCATCGCGCTGCGCAGTTCCGAAGCGATCGCCGACAGCGTGGAATCGCCCGAAAGAATGCCGCTCTTGGCCTTCTCGGTCCACATCTCGGCCTCTTTGTCCGATATCTCCTTGCGCTCCTCGTCGACGAGCGGCAGGTAGTCCTTGTTGCGCTCCTCGTTGAGCTTGCCGGTTATCGTGGACAGCAGTTCGTTGTAGTCCTTGACAAAGGCCTTGACCTTCTCCACCACGTCGTCGGCTTTGTAGCCGAGCTTGATTTCGATCTTGCCCTCCCAGAGGTTGGGCGTCGTGCCGAGCAGGGTAAGCTGCGTACCGTCCACGTCGAAGGTGTTGGTGGAGCGCGTGTACTTGGTGGGCCCGAAGCCGTTGGGCGTCTTCAGGTACACCACGGCGTCGGTGCCCTGGTTCATCTTGACGGCGTTTTCGCTGGTGGTGTCAAAGAGCCTGCCCATCAGTTCGCCGGTGAGGGTGATTTTTGAGCTTGATCCGGTCTCCGCGGAGGTCATCGTGAAACGGCCGCTCAGTTCGGAATAGGTCATCTTGACCCCGGCGTCGCTGGAATTGACGGCGTTCATGATTTCGTTCATGGTGTTCGCGCCGGTGAACTTGAAGCTCTTGCCGTTGACGGTGAATTCGATCTCGTCCTCCGGGTTGATCTTAGCGCCCGCAAGCCCGGCGTCGCTGAGCGCGACGCTGCGGTTGATGCGGTTCGACGCGTTGCCGATGCTCAGCGCCTCGGACACACTTTCAGGATCCGGGGGTATGCTGATCTGCAGTGTGGAGTTGGAGCTGGACAGCTGGATCTGACCGCTCGTTTCGCCCGACACTGTAATTTTCCCGCCGCCGAATAGGGAATCCAGCTGACTTTGCAGCACGGCGGCCACCCCGGCCGTCGTATCATAGGTACCGTCGGGCGGGAAGATGACCGCCTTTTGCACACCGTTGAGCGTGACCAGCACCTGCTTGCCGGCCATCGACGCTTCGCTCAGCTTGCTTTCGTCCACCAAGAACATGGGGTTGGCGGACACGCCGTCGAACACGCTGCTGACCACGGCGCTGGTGGCCAGGCTTTCGATCTTCTCGATCTCGATCGTACCCGCCGTCGAGTTCGCCGAAGGCGTGACCGACACCAAGGACGAGGAATAGGTGGCGCTTAGCTTGCGCAACGAATCCCCGATCCCGAGCGACAGGCCGCTGTTCGTCGCGCTGCCGAAGTACTTGCTCTGGAAGGAGGTGAGCTTGCTCATGATGCCCCGATAGCCCTCGCGCTTCCACTCAAGCAAGGTCTTCTGCTTCTGGGCGGATTGGAGCTTTGTCTTGCTGGCCATCATCAAATCCTTGACGATGCTCTCGGTATCAAGGCCCGACGCCATGCCGGTAAGCCGCAGTTTGGAACGAATCGTATTCATCATGGTTGATCTCCTCCCGCTCGTCGTAGGCGTGAAGTATCGGTCCTTATATGACCTATATCGTATAGATTCGGGCAAAGTGTAATGCTGGAAGAAAACTTTACAGAACGGCGGCAGGCGTAAAATTTCCATATTTGTATTATATTGTATTGCTTTGTATGGAATTGTGTGATACTATCATGGAGCAGTCCAATCGGACGGTTTGCGCGTTCGAATTGGTGCAGATTATATAAAGGAGGGTTCTGGAAGATGAAGAAGATCCTATCGGCGATCCTATCCCTGGTTCTGGTCCTGTCCCTGTTCAGCGTCGCGTCTGCGGAAGAGGGCAAGTACGGTGTCGCAGTGCCCAATGCGACCAATTCGTTCTACGCGACCTGTATTGCGGGCGTGGAAGAGGGCGTCAAAGCGTACGATTGCGCAAGTTCCGTCATCGTGACCGACGCGAGTTTCGACTCCGGTAAGCAGCTCGACCAGGTCAACGATCTGATCTCGCAGGGCTGCAAGGCCATCATCCTGATCCCCGTCGACTCCAACTCCATCCTGCCGGCTATCGACGAGTGCAAGAAGGCGAATATCCCGGTGTTCGTCATGGACACGCCCGCCGGCGAGCATGACGGTGTGATCTCGACCGTCACCGCCAATAACTACAGCGCCGGCGAAATCGCGGGCGGCGCGCTGGTGAAAGCCATGGGCGGCGAAGGCAAGATCGTCACCATCACCACCACCGGCAGCGAGGCGGTCAACCAGCGCAAGCAGGCGCTGTACGACCAACTAAAGGACTACCCCGGAATCGAGATCGTGCAGGAAGAAATCGTGCAGAAGGGCACCACCGAGGAAGCTCAGACCATCATGGAGAACCTGATCCAGAGCGTGCCGGACCTCAAGGGCGTGTTCACCACCGGCGACGTATTCGCCATCGGCATCTGCGCGGCGCTGCAGGCCAACGGCTTCGCCCCAGGCGACGTCAAGGTCACCAGCATCGACGGCACCAAGAACGCCCTCGAGCTGATCAAATCGGGCTACCTGACGGCCACCGCCGCGCAACTGCCCGCGGAACTGGGCAAGACCTGCGTCAAGAACGCGGTCGACTACTTGGCCGGCAAGACCGTCGAGGAGAACGTCCAGCTGTTGTGCTCTGAGATCAACGCGGACAACTACACGGAGTTCTCGGGCTTCTAAGGAAGCTGTATTGGGGCTGTAACGCGGAAGATTGGGCGGGCGACATCCCGTAGGGGCGACCTGCGGTCGCCCGCCCCGTCGGCCGTCTGCCGGAGCTTGTGTTGAACGCCAAACAGGTGCGGGCGACCCAAGGCCGCCCCTATGCGGGATGGCCTGCGTCGCAAACACAACCCCAGGGCTTTCCCATTGAAACGAGGTTTTGAGATGAGCGAATACACGCTGCGGATGGAGAACGTGACCAAGGTGTTCCCTGGCGTCAGGGCTCTGAGCGACATCACCTTTGAGGTCAGGCGTGGGGAGATCCATGCGTTGATCGGCGAAAACGGCGCCGGCAAATCCACGCTGATCAAGATCCTCGCGGGCATCCATCAGCCCGACGAAGGGCAAATCTACCTTGACGACCGGCGCGTCGTCATGACGGACGTGTCGGTGGCCGCCGCAGCGGGCATCAGCGTCATCCATCAGGAACTGAGCCTAGCCGGCAACATGACGGTAGCGGAAAACATCTTTCTCGGGAAATTCCCGGTCAATCGCCTCGGCTTCGTCGACGATCGGGCGATGGCGCGGGCGGCGGCCGAGCTGCTTCAGACGATCGGAATGAGCGGCATCAGTCCCGACACGCGCGTGTCGAAACTGAGCGTCGCCCAGCGTCAGATGATCGAAATCTGCCGGTCACTGTCGCAGGATCTCAAGATTCTGGTCATGGACGAACCCACCGCCTCTCTCGCGGGCGACGAGGTCGATACGCTTCTGGCCATCATGCGGCGATTGAGCGAGCAGGGCGTGACCATCATTTTTATCTCCCATAAGCTGGACGAGATCTTTCGCGTCTGCGACCGGGTGACGATCTTGCGCGACGGTTGCTACGTCGGCACCCGGGATATCGCGGACATCACCAAACATCAGATCATCAACATGATGGTGGGCCGCGAGATCGAGAACATTTATCCCGAATCCAAGACGTCGCCGGGCGAGGTGTTCTTTGAGGCCAGCCATATAAGCTCCGATCGCGTGAAGGACATAAGCTTCAACCTGCGCAAGGGCGAGGTGTTGGGCTTCTACGGGCTGATGGGTTCGGGCCGATCGGAACTGATGCGCGCGCTGATCGGCGTCGATCGGGCGGAAAAGGGAGAAGTGAAGCTCGATGGCAAGCCGATTTCGATCCGGACGCCGTCGGACGCTGTGGATCACGGCATCGTGCTCGCGCCCGAGGATCGCAAGCACGAGGGACTGGTGATGCGCCAGACGGTGGACTTCAACGTCACGATCGCCATCCTCAAGCGGCTGATCCGGTTCGTCCGGCTCGACCGCAAGCTGAGCGACCGGACGGTTGACGAGGTATCGAGGAAGCTCAAGCTCAAGACCGCCTCCTACGAGACGAAGGCGCTCAACCTGTCGGGCGGCAACCAGCAAAAGGTGGTGCTCGCCAAATGGCTGGTGACCAACCCGCGCATCTTGATCCTGGACGAGCCGACCAAGGGCATCGACGTCGGCGCCAAGCAGGAAATCTACCGGCTGATCTATGAAATCGTGGACATGGGCGTGGGCATCATCCTGATTTCCTCCGAGATGGCGGAGATCATCAACCTGTGCGATCGGGTATACGTGCTCCGGGAGGGCAGGCTGGTTGGTGCGGTTGACAAGGAGAATCTGACGGAGCAGGAAGTCATACTCTACGCGGTAGGAGGTTCGAAGGATGCATAGCGCATGGTCGCTTAAGAAAAACCCCGTCACCACCTATATTCGAAACAACCTGGGCATCTTGATAGGGCTCGTTTTGATGTGCGCGGGCATCGCGGCGGTCGAGCCGCGCTTCCTGCAATCCAGAAACCTGCTCAACATCGTGCGGTCGATTTCGATCACCGGCATCTTGGGCTTTGGCATGACGCTGTGCATCATCATCAACGGCATCGACCTGTCCCAAGGCTCGGTGGTCGGACTGACGGCTTGCTTTTGCGCATGGATGATTACCGATCTTGGCATGTCCTTCGGGCTCGCGATCATCGTGTCGCTGCTGGTTGGCCTCTTGTGCGGCCTGTTCAACGGCTACTTCCTGGCCAACACATCACTCCCGCCGTTCGTCGTCACGCTGTCGATGCAGTTGATTGCCCGGGGCTTCTGCTACGTGATTACGCGCGGCAACATGATTAACATCGACGCGCGCTTCGGGCAGTTGGGCAACGGCTACACCTTCACCTATATTCCCACACCGTCATCTACCTGCTCATCATCTTCGCGATCATGGCGGTGCTGCTCAGCAAGACGCGCTTTGGCCGGCACGTGTACGCAATCGGCGGCAACAAGGAGGCCGCCCGCTTCTCGGGCATCAATCTGCGCAAGGTCACCTGGGTCGTGTATGCGCTGTCGGGCTTCCTGGCGGGCATTTGCGGGGTGATCTCGGCCTCGCGTATCACCACCGGCCAGCCGACCACCGGCAACGCCATGGAGTTTGACGCGGTGGCGGCCTGCTACCTGGGCGGCATCAGTTATTTGGGCGGCGAAGGGCGCATCGGCAGCACGCTGCTGGGCGCGATTGTGCTGGGCGTGCTGGCCAACGGCATGAGCATGCTGCAAGTGCCCTGGTACGTGCAGAGCATCACCAAGGGCGTCATCATCCTGGCCGCGGTCTTCCTGGACGTCATTCGCAAAGAGCGCAGGGGGAGGGTAAAAATCGTATGAGGACCATTCGCGCCATCCCGATCACCCATGAAAATTTCCGGCCCTACGGCACGTTTGCCGACATGCTGGATCCTACCGGCCATTGCTTTCCCGGCGAAGGCAGCGCGTTCTACCCCGATCCGGTTCAACTGTTCGTCAGCGGCAACGTACAGCTTGCGTTTTCGCCGCTGACGGTCAACAAGCCCGAACGGATGACGATTACCCGATCGGAGTACCACAACCACACGGGAGAGGGCATCTTCTTCATCGACGACGACGCGGTGATGCACGTCGCGCCGCCGTCCAACCACGCGATCACACCGGAAAAGACGGAGGCGTTCATCGTGCCCAAGGGCACGCTGGTCAAGCTCAACACGGGCGTGTGGCACCTGTCGCCCTATCCGGTCCACAACGAGGTGCTGCACCTGATGATCGTCATGCCCGAACGGGTCTACGGAAACGACTGTGTGGTGTGCGACTATCCCGAGGACCAGCACATCGAAATCGTGCTATAAATCTACGAATAGACAGGGAGGATCCCACATGGCGCTTGTAAACTATATCGATATCCTGAAATTTGCCCGCGAACACAAGGTGACCATCGGCGCGTTCAATTCGATGAACATGGAATCGGTGCAGGCGGTCGTGTCCGCCGCCGATGAAATGAACACCCCGCTGATCGTGCAGTCCTACCGCGCTCACGTGGCCTTTGCCGGCGCCGACTACATGCGCGCGATCGCGGAAGTCGCCGCGCGCCACGCCCATGTGCCGATCGCGATGGGCCTTGACCACGGCAACTCCTTCGAGTTGAGCCGGGTATGCATCGAGAACGGCTACACCGGCGTCATGATCGACCTGGCGAGCGAGGACTACGACGTCAATGTCCGCGAAACCCGCCGCGTGGTGGAACTGGCGCACCGGCACAATGTGTCGGTCGAGGCGGAGCTGGGCACGATCCACACCGCCGACAGTTCGATCGAAACCATCGCATCCGGCTACACCGACCCCGAGGTGGCCCGCCGCTTTGTGCGCGACACCGGCATCGACTGCCTGGCCGTATCGATTGGTACCGCCCACGGCATTTACAAGTATACGCCCAAGATCAACTTCGAGCTGCTCAAAGAACTGGTCAAGGAAACGCCCTGCCCGATCGTGGTGCACGGCGGCTCCGACACGCCCGACGAGGATATCCTGCGCATGGTCGAGATGGGCGTCGCCAAGCTCAACGTGGGCACCGACTTCTTCATCGCCTACAACACGGCGCTGCGGGATTTCTTTGCCGAGCACGGCACCCACTGCGAGGTGGTGGACGCGATGGCCGCCGCGCGCGCCGCGATCAAGAAGGTCGCGCTTGAGAAGCTGAAGCTGCTGACCGCATACCGCGTGTAAAGAATTGTGGGGGAGGGCGACCGCGGGTCGCCCAGACTTGACGGTCAAACAACCGCGGCTTGGGTTGCCGGCTGGGAGGGATATAAATGTACATCGGCTTGGACGTCGGCACTTCCGGGTGCAAGGCGGCGGTCATCGGGGCGTCGGGTGCGATCCTCAAGACGGCCAGCCGCGAATATGCGTTTGAACGGCCTCGGCCCGGTTGGGTGGAACTGAACCCCGGCGCGGTGTGGGCGGCGGCCTGTGAAACGCTCGCCAGCCTCGCCCCGGAATCGGCGCTCGCGCGGGCGATCGCGGTTGCGTCGATCGGCGAGGCGCAGGTGATGCTGGACGAGTGGGATCGCCCGGTAATGAACGCCATCGTCTACCTTGACACCCGGGCCGCGGAAATGGCCGGGGAGGTACGCGCGCGGTTTGACCCGAGGGAGCTTTACAAGATCACCGGCGTGCCGGTCAATCAGATGTATTCACTGTGCAAGCAGCTGTGGTTGAAGCGGAACCGGCCCGAGCTGATCGAGCGCGCCCGGCGCATATTTCTCTTGGGCGACTACCTGACTTATAAGCTGTCGGGCGAGTGCGCGGTGGATTCGGCCACGGCGTCGCGCACGATGATGTTCGACGTGGACGCGCTGGACTGGTCTTTGGCGGTGTTCGAGCGGTTTGAGCTGTCCAGAATGCCTTATTCGCGCGTGGTTCCGACCGGCACGGTAGTCGGGCGCATCCTGCCGGACGTCGCGGAAAGCTGCGCTCTGCCGCGCGAGATGAGGGTGGTGGTGGGCGCGCACGACCAGGTCATGGCCACGCTGGGCTCGGGCGTGGTCGAGCCGGGCGACCTGCTGATGGGCGAGGGCTCGAGCGAGAGCCTTAATCTGGTGGTGTCGGCCGATCAACTCCGGCGCGACCGGCTGTTTCGGCGCGAAATTTGCATCGAGCCCTTCGTCGAGCCGGGACGGTTCCTGCTGCCGATCGGTCAGCTCTCCCATGGCACCTCGATCAAGTGGTTTATCGAGGCGAATCGGCACGCCTATGAGGCCGAGGCGGCGGGCGATACGCTGTACGCCGCCGCCGAGCGGTTATGCGCCCCGGACAGCGGCCAGCTGTACTTCTTACCCTATCTCTCGGGCGTCAACTGCATGGATGCGGGCAGCCGCGCGCCGGCCTCGTTCATCGGCATCGATTCGGGCACCTCGGTGCACTCGATGTACCGCGCAGTGCTCGAGGGGCTGTCGTTTGAGACCTTGAGCAACATGGGGCTGTTTTGCGACGCCGGCGTGTCGGTCAACCGGATCGTCGCGTCGGGTGGCGGGACGAAGTCGCGGTTGCTGATGCAGATCAAGGCGGACGCGCTCAAGCGCCCGATCGAGCTGTCGCACGCGGCCGATTCGGGCGTGATGGGTCTGGCGATGGTGTGCGCCCGCGCGCTCGGCGAGATCGGCTCCTACCGGGAAGCGGCGGCGGCGTTCGTCCGGACGCGGGACAAAATCGCGCCTGAACGGGATTTGAGCGAACGGTACGGCGAGTACCTGCGCCTGTCGGGCGCGCTCAAGGCGCTGTTTCGCAATGCGCAATCTTAACCCGCGTATCACTTGAAGATGGAAAAGGGAAGCGTTATAATTATATTATGATTAACAAAAACAGTGAAATACCCATATACATCCAGCTCAAGGAATACATTCGGCAGCAGATCGCGCAGGGGTATCTGTCGCCGGGCAGTCGCGTCATGTCGGAGACCGAGATCAGCGAAAAGTTCCAAATCAGCCGCATCACCATTCGTAAGGCCTTTGGCGAGCTGGTAGATGAGGGTTGCCTGGTGCGCAAGAAGGGCAAGGGCACCTTCATCAAGGAGATCCGGTTCCGCGAAGAGGCGTCGGCCACCAGCTTTTCCAGGACCTGTCAGAAGCTCAACATGGTGCCGGGCAGCAAGGTCATTGAGGCGAACTTTATCGAGGCCGACCAGCGGCTGTCGGAGGCGCTATCTGCCGAGCCCGGGCAGATGCTGGCCTACATGGTGCGCATCCGCTACGCCAACAACACGCCGGTGCGTCTCGAGCGCAACTACTACGCCGAGCCTTATAAAGGCATCATCGAGGAGGACCTCGAGGGCTCGATCCGCAAGATACTCTTCAGCAAATACGACATCATCGAGCCCCGCCAAATTTGCTCAACCGTTGAAATCGCCTATGCCAGCGCAGAAGAGAGCCGATTGCTCGGCGTCAAGCGCAGCACGCCGATGCTCAAGGTCACCGGTACACTGCTGAACGAAATGGGCAAGCCCATCTACCTGTCCGAGATGCTGCACTTGCCCGACCGTTGCGTGCTGGTGCTATAAGGCGGTTTTCGAATCGAGCGCGTCCGCTTGCGGGCGCGCTCGTTGGGTTTTGGCACGCCATGAAGGTAACCGGTTTATTCATCTATTCGGGCGCCGCATTCAAAAACGGATCGAGGTTATGGAGATAGAATTCTGGAAATAAAGAAATATAACCAGAGAACACATAATATAGAGTGATTTTTGGTAAATAAATTCCAATTGAAGGTTGGCAATTTGATGTGGTATACTTTCTTCATAGAGAAACCGGTTACGTAAACGGGCGAGGAGGCAAATGGCCATGGCGCGCTGTTACAAGATCCTGTCGCCCTGCGGCATACTGGGGTACGGGTTTCCGGCGGCTTCGTTTTATGCGGGGCTTGCGGATGGGCCGGATGCTATCGTGGTGGATGCCGGCTCGACCGACGCGGGGCCGCACAAGCTGGGCGCGGGCGTGGCGATTGTCAGCCGGATGGCGGCCAAGAAGGACCTGACGCTGCTGGTGAACGGTGCGCTCGACAAAGGCATCCCGCTGATCGTCGGCTCGGCGGGCGGCAGCGGCGCGCGCGTGCACGTGGAGTGGACGCTCTCCATTATCGAAGAAATCCTCGCAGAGCGCGGCGCGCGGCCCCGGCTGGCCGTGATCTGGGGCGACATCGCAAAGGAAACGGTGAACTTGGCGATCGCGCGCGGGCAGGTGCACCCGATGAGCGCAAACGTGCCCGAGCTGACCAAAGAGGCGGTCGCAAAAACCACCCGCATCGTCGCGCAGATGGGCGAGGAGCCGATTCTCGAGGCGCTGCGCGAAGGGGCTCAAATCATCGTGTGCGGTCGCGCCTACGACCCGGCTCCGTTCGCGGCGGCGGGCATCTTCGCGGGCTACGACCCGGCGCTGTGCTACCACCTGGGCAAGATACTCGAGTGCGGCGCGCTGTGCTGCGAGCCGGGCAGCGCCAAGGACTCCATCATGGGCGTGCTGTACGACGACCGGTTCGAGGTGTATCCGCTCAGCCCCGAGCGCGTCTGCACCGCCACCTCGGTGGCCGCGCACACATTCTATGAGAAAGACCATCCGTATCTGTTGCATGGGCCGGGCATTCTGCTCGACCTCGAGCGCTGCGCGTTCGAGGCGCGCGGGAACGCGGTCGCGGTGTCGGGCGCGCGGCTCGCGCGCGTGCCCTACCAAATCAAGCTCGAGGGCGCGCGCCTCGCCGCCTATCGCAGCTTCGTCATCGCCGGTGCGCGCGACCCGCTCTTCATTGCCCGGATCGACGAGATCGAGCGTGCGGTCGAGCGGGCGGTGCGCGCGTATTACGACGAGATCCCCGAGGGGGACTACGCGATCAACTTCTACAACTACGGCATCGACGCCGTGATGGGCGCGCTGGAACCGGAACGCGCGCTGCCGCACGAGGTCGGGGTGCTGTTCGAGGTCATCGCCAATACGCAGGATACCGCAAGCGCCGTCTGCGCCTCGGTGCGCTCGACGCTGCTGCACTACGGCTACGAGGGCCGCAAGTCGACCGCGGGCAATCTGGCGTTCCCGTTTGCGCCGAGCGACGTTGAATTCGGGCCGGTGTACGCGTTCTCGGTATACCACCTGATGGACGTGGCGGACGGCCTTGCGTCGTTTGAGATCGAGTGGAGGTAGCGCGCATGGACAGATTGGCGGATCTTTCGAAGGTGCTGCGCAGCAAGAACAGCGGGCCGTTTGAGCTGACGCTGGACGTGCTGTTCGCAGATGCGGCCGCCTACGAGCGGGTGAAGCGAAGCGGCGCAATCACGCGGGAGGCGGTCGCGCGGCTGTACCGGCTCGATCCCGCCGAAATCACCCAGTTGGTGTTCTTCGACAGCGCGCTGGGCGTCAAAATCACGTTCAATCGCCGCGTGTCTTCGGGCACGGCGGGCGACCGCGACGTATACGGCGCGCAGCAGCACGCCCCGCTGATGGGGCTTCAGATTCCATAGGAGGCGAGCATGGTGACCGTTCAGAAGCGCGCGCGCCGGCTGGACTGGGTGCTGTACGCGATGATCTTGCCCACGATCGCGTATTTCGTCGTGTTCCGCGTGATCCCGATTTACAACATGCGGCTGGCCTTCTACGACTTCAAGGCCAAGAGCGCGTGGGTGTTCGCGGGGTTGAAGTACTTCAAACAGATCTTCGCGACGCCCGCCTTCTACGACATCCTGCGCAACACGCTGGTCATCAGCCTCATGAAATACGTGCTGCTGTTTCCGTTCTTCGTGGTGTTTGCGATCGCGCTGTTTGAACTTAAGAGCAGCGCTCTGCGCAGGTACGTGCAGGTGGTGTCCTACCTGCCCCACTTCCTGAGCTGGGTCGTCATCGCGGGCATCTGGATCTCGTTCCTGTCGCCGTCGACCGGCGCGATCAACGACATCTTGGCGTTCTTCGGCGGCTTGCGCGTCGACTTCATGACCGACAAGAGCAAGATCCGCTGGATTCTGATGATCTCGGAGGGCTGGCGGAGCCTCGGCTGGGACTCGATCATCTACTGCACGACGATCCTGGCGATCCCGCAGAGCCTCTTCGAATCGGCCGAGATCGACGGCGCGCGGCGCGGCGCGATCATCAGGCACATCATCCTGCCCGCGCTCGTGGCTCCCATGGTCACGATGTTCATCCTGAACCTGGGCTTCTTCCTGAACGCCGGCTTCGACCAGGTGTTTAACTTCACCAACGACTCAGTCAACTCGGTGATCGACATCCTCGATACCTACGTATACCGGCTGGGCCTGGGCAATGGGCAGTATTCGCTCTCGACCGCCGTGGGGCTGGTCAAGGGCGTGGTGGGCGTCGCGCTGGTCGCGCTCACGCACATGGTCAGCAAGCGGCTGACCGGCAAGGGGGTGTGGTAGGATGCAAAGGGCCGTCAAGGCGCGCAAACGGCCCGGCATCGGCCAGGCCGTGCTGTGGATTGTGTTTTTCACGCTGACGCTGACGATGATCGTGCCGCTGCTCAACATCCTGGCGCGCTCGCTGTCCAGCCCGACCGAGTCGATTCGCATGGGCGGACTCGCGATCTTCCCGCGCGGCTTCTCGCTGGTCAACTACCGCCTGGTGCTCAGCCATCAGGTGCTGTTCAGGTCGCTGCTCAATTCGGTCTGGATCACGGTCATGGGCACGCTGATCAACATCCTACTGACCACCTGCGCGGCCTACGCGCTGACGCGGCCGAAGCTGCCCGGCAAGGGCGCGCTGATGGCGTTCCTGATCGTGATGATGCTGTTCGAGCCGGGGCTGGTGCCCGAATACCTGCTGATCAAGGACGTCGGCCTGATGGGCAGCCAGTGGTCGGTGATCCTGGTGGGCTCGGTCAACGTGTACTACCTCGTCATCATGATGCGCTACTTCGAGGAGGTGCCGCCCTCGATCATCGAGGCCGCGCACATCGACGGCGCGGGGCATCTGCGCATGCTGCTTCACATCTGCCTGCCGCTGTCGAAGGCGGGCGTGGCGACGATCGCCATGTTCTACGCGGTCGCGCGCTGGAACGAATACTTCCGCGCGTCGATCTACATCATGGACCGCATGAAGACCACGCTGCAGGTCATCCTGCGCCAGTTCGTGGTGCTGAACGACACCGTGGCGATCATCGGCGCACAGAACCTGCTCAACTACAACGAGATCGCCAAGCTCGACTACGGCGCGGTGCAGTCGGCCACGATCGTGGTGGCAATCCTGCCGATCCTGCTGCTGTACCCGATCGTGCTCAAGTACTATACCAAGGACGTCATGGGAGGGGGCGTCAAAGAATAGAAAGCCCATTCCCCTCGTTGGAGGGCTGCCCCGGCGGGGCGGTGAACCTGACGGCAGAACCCGAAACTTCCCGTTGATTTTATTGAAGGAGGTTTTTCTTATGAAGCGTATCCTTTCGTTGACCCTGGCGCTGATGCTCACCTTGTTCGCTTTGGGGGCGCTGACCGCGTCCGCCCAGGGCATCGGCTCGCCCGACGCACCGGTTCCGGTCAAGATCATCATGAAGGACGTGTCGCCCGCCGAGGAGGACGTCGCCCTGATGTGCGAGGCGGTCGAGAAGGGCATGGCCGAGGACGGCAACTACATCGACCTTAAGTTTCTCGAAGCGCCCGCGGGCAAGTACGTCGAGGTGGTGCCGCTGGCGATCCGCACCGGCACGCTCGAGGCCGACATCATCTACTTCCAGAACGACGCCGAGCGTTCGATCGCGGCCGAAGGGCTGCTCGAAGACCTGACGCCCTACATCGAGCAGTCGCAGTATGTCAAGGAGCTGATGCAGCCCCACAACGTGGCCGCGATGGCCAACTATCCCTACATGCTGTGGCTGTCCCCGCCGCGCGTGGGCGTACCGGTGGTGCGCAAGGACTTTTTCGATCAGACCGAGTCGGGCGCGAAGCTGATGGAGGACGCCACGATCGACAACTGGTACGCCTTCCTCAAGGAGCTCAAGGACAAGGGCCTGGTCGAGTACCCGTTCACCTTCGACAACAACCCCAACCGCGTGGAGAGCCCGTTCAACGCGGCCTTCGGCGAAACCGCCACCATCCTCAAGGATGGCGACGATTGGATCTTCGCGCGCGCCTCCGAGGGTGAGAAGCGCAAGCTCGAGTGGCTGAACAAGCTCTATAGCGAAGGGCTGATCGACCCCGAATTCGTGACCAACACCTGGGACGTGATGGAACAGCGGCTCTACACGGGCGTCAGCGCCATTGCCACCGGCACCGCCGGCGCCGTGGTCAAGATCTACAACGACAAGTTCACCGCTACCTACGGCCCCGAGGCCGAGCTCGTCTGCCTGCCGCCGATGAAGGGCGAAGCGCAGCACTACCTGCCGGTCAACGTGACCAAGGAATCGCGCGGGTTCTGCCTGTCGGTCGACTCCGAGGTCAAGGACGCGGCGTTCGCCTACCTCGACTTCATGGCCGGCCCCAAGGGCCGCATGATCGACCTGCTCGGCATCGAGGGCAAGCACTACAACGTCGAGAACGGCCAAATCGTCTTTACCGAGCGCCGCCCCGAGTGGTGGTCGCGCTGCTGGGAGACCACCTACAGGTTCGAGCCGGAGACCCCGCTCGCGCAGCCGCTGATGCCCGCCGCCGCCGAGGCGTCGCTCGAGCTGATCGGGCAGTACTACGCCGAGGACGTGAACATCGTGATCCCCGACGACATGCTGGCGCAGTGGGACGCCATGACGCAGCTGTACAACGAGTACAAGACCGACATCATCCGCGGCGTGAAGCCGATCACGGCGTTTGACGAGTTCGTCGGCAAATGGAACGCCGCCGGCGGCGACGCGTTCAAGCCGGTGCTCAAGGAGAAGTTGGGCTGAGGCCACGATTAAGGGGGGCGCGGCGCCGGAAATGGCGTCGCGTCCCCGGAACGGAAAGACAGATGAACAACCAAATCCTCGAAAAGATCTATGCCGGGTTCCTCGGCATGAACATCGGCATTCGATTGGGCGCGCCGGTCGAGCCTACGATCTGGACCTACGAGCGCATTCAGAGGACCTACGGCGAGATCACCGGCTACGTGAAGGACTTTAACAACTTCGCGGCCGACGACGACGCCAACGGCCCGGTGTTCTTCCTGCGCGCGCTGTACGACCAGGCGCATGCGGGCGAACTGACCGCGCAGGACGTGGCCGAGGCCTGGCTCAACTACGCGCGCGAGGGCGTGGGCATGTTCTGGTGGGGCGGCTACGGCGTGTCCACCGAGCATACCGCCTACCTGAACCTCAAGCACGGCGTGCCCGCGCCGCGGTCGGGTTCGATCGCCCAGAACGGGCAGACGCTCGCCGAACAGATTGGCGGTCAGATTTTCATCGACACATGGGGGCTGGTATGGCCGGGCAATCCGGAAAAGGCGGCAGAATACGCTGCGCGCGCGGCCAGTGTGTCGCACGACGGCGATGGGATTCACGGCGCGGCCTTCATGGCCGCCTGCATCGCGCGCGCGTTTGACGAAGACGACATGGCGCGCGTGGCGGAGGAGGGGCTTGCGCACATCCCGGAGGACTGCACCTACGCCAAGGTGGTGCGCGCGGTTGAGGCCTTTCATCGGGCGCATCCGGGCGATTGGCGCCTGTGCCGGGACTACCTCGAGAGCGAATGGGGCTACGACCGCTATGGCGGCGCATGCCACATCATCCCCAACGCCGGCGTGTGCGCGATGGCGCTGTACTACGGAAACGGCAGCTTCGCGCGGATCGTGGAAATCGCCGCGATGGCCGGTTGGGACACCGACTGCAACGCCGGCAACGTGGGCACCGTGGCGGGCGTCTCCTACGGCCTCGAGGCCATTCCCGGGCACTACCGCGCGCCGATCAATGACGGCATCGTGCTGTCGGGCATATCGGGTTACCTGAACATCCTGGACATCCCGAACTACGCGCGGGAGCTGCACGCGCTGTCGCGGGCGCTGAGGGGTGAAGCGCCGATGCCGGAGCCGACCGGCGAAATCCGCTTCGACTTCGGCCTGCCCGGCTCGACCCACAACTTCCGGGTGTCCGACCCGTTCTTCTGCCGGATCGCCCACGACGGCGGCTCGGGCGTGGACGGCGGCGGCTGCCTTGCCGTGCTGTTCGACCGCATGCAGCGCGGCGATACCTGCCGCGTCTACTACAAGCCGTTCTACCGGCGCGCGGATTTTTCCGACGAGCGCTACTCGCCGGTGTTCTCCCCGACCGCCTATCCGGGCCAGACGGTCCGCATGATGCTCCGCGCCGAGCGCTGGAACGGCGAGAGCGTCTATGTCGCCCCCTATGTGCGCAACACCGACTCCGGGGAGATTGTGCGGCTGGGCGGCCAGGTGATAACGGACGACGGTTGGCGGAAGATTGAATTCGTGATTCCGGACATGGACGGCTCGATGATCGACGAAATCGGCGTCGAGCTGAGCGGCAACTCGCCGGCCAAGCACAAGGACCTCGGGCGGCTGCTGATCGACGAGTTCAGCGTGAGCGGCAAGGCAAGGTACCGGATCGCCATGGCCCGACAGAAAAAGGAGTTCGGCGCGGTCACGCCGTTTGCGATGGACCGCGGCGCGTGGAGCGTCGAGGACGGACGGCTTTGTGCGATGTGCCTGTCCGGCTGCGAAGCCGTGACCGGCAACTACTTCGCGCGGGACGCGCGCGTGCGCGTGCCGGTCATCGCGCTGACGGGCGAGGGGCACCTGGCCTCGCTGCGCGTGCAGGGCGCGCGCCGGGGCTACTATGCGGGGCTTGCGCCCGACGGCAAGGCGGCCATCTACAAAAAGCAAAGAGGCGCGATGACCGCGCTGGCCGAGGCCGCGTATCCGTGGGTACACGGCCGCGCATACGCGCTGTCGTTCGAGGCGGCGGGCGATCACCTTACGCTGTCGGTCGACGGTCGACCGCTGCTGAGTGCCGTCGACGCGGACCTGGCCTACGGCATGTGCGGCGTTGCGGTGCTGGGCATGGGGCGCACGCTGTTCGGCGATCTGGAATTCGAGGAAATGTGAAGGATGATCGACAGATGATAACGAGACAACAACTGATATCGGACAGCGCGCGCAAGGAATCGCGGGCCATGGGGGCGCTGATCGGGGTGGCGGTCGGAGACAGCTTCGGCGACGCTTCGAGGAAGAGCGACCAGCAGCTGCGCTACGGCATCACCACCGATTTCGGCAAGGGCGCGTCCTGGTCGACCGACGACACCGAGTTCTGCCTGTTGGTCGCGCGGGAGCTGATTTCTTGCGGCGGCGAGCTGACGGGCGAGGTGGTTCTCGAGCACTGGCTCAAGTACGTGGCCACGCTCGACGAGCTCAAGCGCGGCGGCGCGAGCGAGCACGAGGCCGCGATCAACCTGCGGCGCGGGCTGCGTCCGCCGTTCTCGGGCGCGTACAACACCTTCCACAACTCCGACGGCGCGGCGATGCGCATGACGCCGGTGGGCGTGGTGTGCGCGGGCGATCCCGAGCGCGCGATGCGCATGGCGCAAATCGACGCCGAGATCAGCCACGCGCGCGAGGGCATCTACGGCGCGCAGGCGGTGGCAGCGGCGGTGTCGCTGGCGATGGTGGACGCGTCGGTCGACGAGATATTGCAGGCGGCGATTTCGGCCTTCCCCGAGGGGAGTTGGTCGCGCCACAACATCGAATTGGCGTTCGGCATCATCGAGCGCGAGCGATATGACATCTTGAACAGCTGGATGAAGCTGCACGACGCGCTGTGGACGTCGAGCCACGCGACGGTTGCCGAGGCGATCGTGTCGGCGCTGTCGGTGCTCAAGCTGTCGGGGGGCAAGGACTTCCGCACCGCTACGGTGCTCGCGGGCAACTTCGGCCGCGACGCCGACACGATCGGCGCGGTGGTCTCAGGCATCATGGGCGCGAAGTACGGCATCGAGGCCATTCCCGAGCACTGGGTCGAAAAAGTACGGCGCCCCACCGGCACCTGCCTGCCGTTCGCGGCCGAGGTGGACATCCTCGACTACGGCCGGAAGCTGGCGGCGTTGATTCGATAGCCCCTGGGCTTTACGGCGGCGCGGAATTGGCGTATAATCAGCGGAATGGGAAAGGAGGCGCGGCGATGGGCTACACCATTTCAGACATCGCGCGGATGGCTGGCGTGTCGAAGGCCACGGTTTCGCGCGTGATTAACGACAAATCCGAAGGCGTGGGCGAAGCCACCAAGCTGCGCATCCAGCAGCTGATCCGCGAGATCGATTACCACCCCAATTCGCTGGCGCGCTCGGTGGCGATCGCCCGCTCGAACACGATCGGCGTGGTCATCCCCGACATCGGCAACCACTTCTACAACACCGTGCTGCGCGGCATCGATGACTACATCAGCGCGCACGGCTATTCGATGCTGCTGTGCAATTCGGACAACGACCCGCAGAAGGAGCAGCAGCACCTGATGCGCTTCGCGGACAAGCGCGTGGACGGGGTCATCCTGTGCTCGGGCCTGTCCAACGAGGAGTTTCTGCGCGGCTACCGGCGCTTTGAGATTCCCACGGTGCTGATCGGGCGCAAGTTCGACACCTATGTGAGCGACGCGGGCGTGACCGGCGACAACGTCTCCGGCGCGCTCGAGGCGGTCGGGCACCTGATTCGCGGCGGCAACCGGCACATCCTGTACCTGGACGGCGTTCCGGGCACCTCGGGCTGCATCGGCCGACTGGAGGGCTACCGCCGGGCGATGGAGCGGGCCGGGCTGCCCGCCCGGCCAGAGTACATCCGCCAGGGCGACTTCTCGGTCGAGTACGGCCACCGGGCGATTCTCGGCGCGCTCGATGAGGGCCTTCGGTTCGACGCGGTGTTCTCGGGCAGCGACCTGGCGGCGATCGGCGCGATCCGGGCGCTGACCGAGCGCGGTGTGCGGGTGCCCGAGGAGATCGAGGTGATCGGCTTCGACGACCTGGACTTCGCCGGCATTTTCGAGCCGCCGCTGTCCACGGTTGCGAAGCCCCACTACACCATGGCCAAGGAGGCCGCGCGGATGCTGCTGGGCATACTGAACGGCGACGACAGCTGCCGGCGGCACACGGTGTTCGCGTCGAGCCTGGTGCTGCGAAAGACAACCAGACCCGTTACCCCGTAGCGGCCTGCATAAAAGTGCTTGTATAGGGACGCACATGTATGCGGCGGATGACGAGCGCGACGAGTCGATGCGCCATTACCGCTGCGGGGCGCCGGGCATCAACTGCCCGCGCTGTCGCCGGGGTTGCGGCGCAATTTTGGGGAAATCGACCGGATGGAGAACATGCGCGCGCTGCTGATGCACGCGCGCTTTAATCAGCGCTTACCCAGGCAACTCGTCCTCGTTCATGCCGTGGATGTGGATTTTATCCTGTAGACTGTTCCGGCGCGATGGCTGCGCGTATCGGCGTGCCGCCCGGCGTGATCGAGCATCTGATGCCAATCGAAATCATGAACGCGTTCATCATTTCGGTTCGTATAAATTCCTGCGGATGAAACTGAGTTCCGCAGCCGCTTTTTTTTGGCCGCGAATTCCGATAAGCAGGCGGCCCTTTACTCACAGCCAAGAAGTTGAGCTCCGAAGATGTGAAAATAATTTTTATAGGTAGTTGACAAGAGGTGTGCAGAGATGTATAATCAGGGCAACAAGTCGGAGATACGGAGGTGAAATTGCAAAAATCCATCACGAATAGCGCGCATCGCTCACATTCCGGTCAAATTGATTTTCATATTCGTGAAAATGGGTTTTTTGCTGGCTATGGTTATTGATATTGTTGCAAAGATGTACGACGAGATGTATCAGGCGGAGAAGAAGGTCGCCGACTTCATTCTGAAAAATCCGACGAGCATCATCTCGATGTATGTCACGGAAGTCGCGAAGGCCAGTGACACCAGCGAGGCGACGGTGGTGCGCGTATGCAAGCACCTCGGATTCACCGGTTTCCACCAGCTCAAACTGACCCTGGCCAGCGAATACGGATACGGGGAGCGGGAAAAGAAGGACGGCGAGTTTCAGCCGACCGATGTGGCGGAATACTTGAGCATGACCTCTGCTCAGGTGCTGGGCCTGACCAAGAGCCTGACCCCGGATGTCCTCGAGAAATGCATTGAGTTGATTGCGAACGCGCGGAACATACACATTACCGGCTGGGGCAATTCCAACGCGATCGCTCAGGATATCGCGCACCGGCTTACGCGACAGGGGAAGAAGACCATCGTGTCCCCGGTGGCGGACTATTTCCTGATGAGCCTGTTCCTGGCCGGCCCGGGGGACATCCTTATCGCGGTCTCCCATTCCGGCGCTACCATTCATGTGTGCCAGGCGCTGGAGATCGCCAAGCAGAAGGGCATGCCCTCCATCCTTATCACCAATGCCGCCGAATCGACCGCGGCGTCAATCGCGAATTATATACTCAGCACCAACGTCAAAGATCAGATCTTTAAGCACTTCGGCGGCGAATCCCATCTATATGAGATGCTGGTGGTGGACATCCTGGTGTACTTCCTGATGCAGAGGTGTCCGAACGGCATGGACTCGACAGACCCCGCCGAGATCGTGCTGTCCCAGTACAAGTACTGATTGGCGCCGTTCGGCATTCCCGGCTTGCGAATAGGAGGCGCGGCGATGAGCAAAAACAATGTGTTCGAATGCATGGGCATTTCAAAGTCCTTCGGCGGTACAGAGGCGTTGAAAAACGTGCAATTTGGCATCAGGCCCGGCGAGGTACACGCGCTGTTGGGTGAAAATGGCGCGGGAAAATCCACGCTGATGAAGATCATCATCGGACTTTACAAGCCGGACGCCGGCCAGATGCTACTCAACGGCAAGCCCTACATGGTGAAAAGTCCGCAGGATGCCATTCGAAAGGGCATTTCGATGATTCATCAGGAGCTCAACTCCGAGCCGCACCTGACCATCGCCGAGAGCATCTTTCTGAATCGGGAGGATGTGATCCCAGGCACGCCATTTCTGGACAGGAACAGGACCAACAGGCGTGCGGCCGAGATCCTTCGGCAGTTCAACTTTCAGGTGGATGAAAAAAAGCAGATGCATGAGCTAACGCTGGCGCAGTGCCAGATGATCGAAATCATCAAGGCTGTTTCCTGCAATGCGCAGATGATTATCATGGACGAGCCCACTTCCTCGCTGGACAGCGAGGAGACCGAGCGCCTGTTCAGGACCATTCAGGGGCTCAAGGCCAAGGGGGTTTCGATCATCTACATTTCCCACCGCATGGAGGAGATCTTCGAGGTGTGCGACCGCGTGTCTGTGTTCCGGGATGGCCAGTACATTGGCACGAAGGACCTGCAGGAGACGAACAAGGGAGAACTGATCGCCATGATGGTCGGCCGGGAGGTTCAGAACGTGTTTCCCAAGGTTGACTGCGAGATCGGCGAGGTGGCACTCAAGGTCGAGGGCCTAAGTGGCAAGGGCTTTTCCGACATTTCCTTTGAGGTTCACAAGGGCGAGATTCTGGGGGTCTCCGGCTTGGTAGGCTCGGGGCGCAGCGAGACCATGCGCGCCATCTTCGGACTGGACAAGATTTCGAAAGGCCGGATCTTCCTGAACGGCAGGGAAATCAAGATTTCGGACCCGCGGGACGCCATCAAACACGGCATCGCGATGGTCAATGAGGACCGCAAGAAGTTCGGCCTGTGCCTGATGCGCTCCATTCGCGAGAACGCCTCGCAACCCAACCTTTGGAAGCGGCAGCGCAGGGCGCTCATCAACCAGCGGCGGGAAAAGCTGGAAACCCTCGAGATCTGCAAAAAGCTCCGGGTCAAGAGCGCCAGCATCGAGGCGGACGCGATCTCGCTCAGCGGCGGCAACCAGCAGAAGGTGGTTTTGGCGAAATGGATCCTCTGCGACCCTCAGGTGCTGATTCTGGACGAGCCGACCCGCGGCGTGGACGTCGGCGCGAAGTCCGAGTTGCACAGTCTCATGTGTCAGTTCGCCAGCCAGGGCATGGCAATCATCATGGTATCCTCGGAACTCCCGGAAGTCATGGGGATGAGCGACCGGATTCTGGTATACCATGAGGGGCGCATCCGGGGCTGCATCGATCGTAAAGACATAGTTTCCGGCAACGTCGCCCAGGAGGATATCATCTCGCTGGCGTTCGGGCACGAGAAAGGAGCTTAATTCCAATGCAAGATTCCAAAGGGAAACAGCTTTCAGTTCTGTCCAGAGACACCTTCGCCCAGAAGTATGGCATCGGCATCGTGCTTCTGATTATGGTGATAGGGCTCTCGATCGCGTCGCCCACGTTCCGTTCCCCCAACAACTGGATCAGCATCCTGCAGCAGATTTCCACAAACGGCGTGTTGGCGCTGGGCATGGTGTTCGTGATTACGGCGGGCGGCATCGACCTGTCCATCGGCTCCATGCTGGCGCTGACCAGCGTAATCGTCGGCGCGGTGCTGGGCGCCACCAACTCGATTCCCCTCGCCGTGCTCATCTCCGTCGTCGCCTGCTCGATCTTCGGCCTGATAAACGGCTATCTGGTGGCGAAGTTCAACATGTTCCCCTTCGTGGTCACGCTATCCACCCAACTGGTCATCCGTGGAATGGCCTACATCGTGGCCAAGGGCAAGTCGGTTTCGCTCGTCAACGCCGACTTTCGCAAGATCGGCCTTGGCAAGCTTTGGGATGCCGTGCCCTATTCGGTGCTAATCCTGATCGGCGTGGCCATCGTCGCCTACGTCATCCTGCATTGGACAAAGTTCGGCCGTTACATCTACGCGGTGGGCGGAAACATCAATGCGGCCACGGCGTCGGGCATCAACGTGTTCCGTACCCGCGTGCTCTCCTTCGTCATCATGGGCGCCTGCTCGGGTATTTCGGGCATAATCCTGACCAGCCGCATCAACGCCGCGCAGCCCAACATCGGCCTGGGTTACGAGACCGACGCGATCGCGGCCTGCGTTATCGGCGGCACATCGTTCGCAGGCGGTGTTTCCACCATCCCCGGGACGATGATCGGCATCATCATCATCGGCGTGATCTACAACGGGATGAACCTTTTGAAAGTGGACTCCTATTACCAGACGGTCGTCAAGGGTGTCTTGATCATCGGCGCGGTCATGCTGGACATGGTCATCAACAAAAAGCGCATGGCCTGACACCCCCTCAAGCATTCACTTCACGAAAGTGAATAGAAAGAAAAGGATAGGGAGGAACTGGGAAATGATGAAGAAACTGACGAGTGTGGTACTTGCGCTGATGCTTGCGCTGTCGCTGGCGGCGGCGGCTCAGGCGGCGGAGGACGGGATCGTGGTGGGATGGCTGATGAAGAACACCACGAACGTGTTTGAGACCTATATCAACAAGGGCGGTCTGGAATACCTGGACAAGGCGAAGGCGGATGGGACGATCAAGGACTACATCACCTTTGACGGGAACACGGATCCATCGACGCAGATCAACCAGGCGAGCGACCTTATCAACCTTGGGGTGGATGTGGCGATCCTGCAGCCGGCAGAAGCGGATGGGAGCGCGCCGGCATTGCAGGCACTGGTGGAGGCGGGGATTCCTGTGGTGGTGGTGAACGCACGGACGAGCAACACGGCGGAGTTGGCGGCGGCGTACGTGGGTTCGAACGACGTGAACGCGGGTGAGATCATGGGGCAGTACGTTCTGGATACGCTGGGTGAGACGGGCGCGTACGGCCACCTGCAGGGCGCAATCGGGAACTCGGCGGCGATCCAAAGGACGGAAGGCGTCCACAACATCATGGACAAGGCGACGGGCTGGAAGATGCTGGACGAGCAGACGGCCGAGTGGCAGGGCGACAAGGCGAGCAAGTTCACGCAGGACTGGATCGCGCTGTACGGTGAAGAGCTGAAGGCAATCATCTGCGACAACGACGACATGTCTGTTGCGTCGAAGATCGCATGCATCGAGGCGAACCGGGCGGACATCGTGGTGATCGGCGTGGACGCGATTGACAGCGCGCTGCAGATGGTGAAGTCGGGCGAGCTGGACGCGACGGTGTTCCAGGACGGCGTCGGGCAAGGCGCAGGCGCCGCGCAGGCCGCGGTGGAAGTGGCGCAGGGCAAGACCGTAGAAAAAGAAACCTGGATTCCGTTCCAGCTGGTGACGAAGGACAACGTCGACCAGTTCATCAAATAACTAATCGGCGCCGGGAAGGCGCAAGGCCATTAACCGGGATAAAGAACCGGTGCATTCAAGGGAGGAAGCTTCCCCCTCCTCCGCGCGTGCGCGCGGCGCGATGATACCCGCCGCGCGTACGCCATTCAACACGCTGAGGTGAACAATATGATCGAACTAAAGAATAGCGGATTGCCCATTTATCTGAAAGAAAATGACGAGCTGATGGCGATCAGCGTCCCCCTCACGCTGGGGGGGTTCAGCCACAAGACCGTCGGCCAGATGAAAGGCCTTTTTGCCGACGAAACCGACCTCGCGCCCGAAGAAATCGTGTACGACGTCTACCGCTCTCTCATCTATCCGGCGGACAAGCCGATTTTGGACGAGTGGAAATTTCAATACGACATCACCATCGTGCGCAGCGGCCTTTTGAACGGGGAGTGTAAAAAGACCTCCGGCCACTACCACGGCTACAATCCGCAGCGGACGTATACCTACGGAGAAGTCTACGAGGTCATCAAGGGGACGGCACTGTACGTTTTGCAGCGGGCGGACAACTTTGAGGCCATGCCCGAGGAGCTGAACATCGACGATGTGATCCTGGCAGTCGTCAAGGAGGGAGAGACGATCATCGTGCCTCCCGATTACGGCCATTGCTCCATCAATATCGGCGAAGGGCCGCTGGTGTTCAGCAATCTGGCGTACAGCCCCTGTAAAGTACACTACGACGCGGTGAAGCACCATCAGGGCATGTCCTTTTACGCCCGGAAGGAGGGCGGCAAGCTGCGCGTGACCCCCAACCCCAACTATGCTCAGAAAATTGCGCCCAAGTTCGCGCGCGTCCGGGAGAACGAGGCGCTGGGCATCAAGTTTGGCCTACCGGTCTACCAGAGCTTCCTGAAGAATCCGGAGGCCTTCCGGTTCCTGAGCGAACCGGACGCTTGGTTCGGTGAAATCATGGGGATGCTGGACAAAAAGAATACGCTGGAAGAGGTGCTCTGAACATGAAACTACTGCAAGCGGCGCTGGATCTGTTCGATACCCAAACCACGCTCTCGGTGCTCGATCAGGTTGGCGAATACATCGACATCATAGAGATCGGAACCCCGCTGTGCCTCTCCACCGGCATGTCCACGGTCACGGAGGTCAAAAAGCGTTTCCCCGACAAGATCGTATTCGCCGATGTGAAGATCATGGACGGCGGCGGGATCATCGGCAAGATGGCCTTTGACGCAGGCGCGGACATGGTTTCCGTCATGGCAGTCGCGCAGGACAGCACCCTCAGGGCGACGATCGAGTGTGCTCGGAGCTACAGCCGCAAGGTGCTGGTCGATATGTGTGCCGTCAAGGACATGGAGGGCCGCGCCAGGCAAATCGAGGCCATGGGCCCGGACTTCATCTGCTGCCATGTCGGCTATGACATTCAGAAAAGTGGCGTCGATCCGATCACCGAGCTGCGCAGGCTGGACGGGGTCGCAATCCCCAAGGCGATTGCCGGCGGCATCCGGATGGAGACCTTTCAGGCGGCAGTGGACAGCTCGGCGGATGTCATCATCGTGGGAGGCGGCCTGTACAACCACAAGAACATGCGCGAGCTGGCCCAGGCCATGCGCAAGATCCTGGACAAGAAGAACGGCAAGGAGTGAGCACCATGAACGTGGTTCGTACGGCGGCACAGGCGGCGGCGGAGTTGTCCAATGTGCTGAGCAGAATTGACGAGGAGAGCGTCCAGACGCTGATCGAAAGCGCGCTGAAGGCCCGGAAGGTTTTCTTTACCGGCTGCGGGCGGTCGCTCTTGGCGCTTCGCGGCATTGCGATGCGCTTCATGCACATCGGACTTCAGGTGCATATCGTGGGGGACGTCACCACGCCCGCCTTTACCGGCAGCGACCTTCTGATTGTGGGCTCCGGCTCGGGCGAAACCTCGTCCCAGATCAATTTCGCCACCAAGGCCAAGTCCACAGGCGGCAAGGTGGCGCTGATTACAACCAAACCGCAGTCCACGATGGCGGATCTGAGCGATTTTCTCGTTGTAATCCCCGCAATGGTGGAGCGCGCCGGCGGCAAGGAATTGGCGCCCCCCACGCTGCCGGGCGGCACCCTGTTTGAAGAAAGCATGCTGGTATTGGGCGACGCGATGATCTTGGACATGGCGGAAAAGAAAGCCTTTGAGGTCGGCGAAAGGTTCCCGCTGCACGCCAACCTGGAGTAGTTTCCGTGCGAAGTTGCCCCCTCATTCATTTCACGAGAGCGAAATGAATGAAAAGGGCAGGGAGGAACCGGGAAATGGGGAAGAAACTGACCGGTGTTTTAGTGGACGGAGCTTCCCCTTCCTCCGCGCGTACGCTTGCTGACCGACAAAACGATGAACGAGGAATCTCTGATGGGCGAATATATCATCGGCATTGATGTTGGCGGAACGAACATCAAAATGATGGCTGTGGATTCCAAATTTGAATTCGTCTCGTCCGCATCTATGGAAACCTGCAGCGAATCCGGGTATGAGGCCGTTTCCGACAAGATCATTCAAAGACTTGACGAGATGCTCTCCGGTACCGGGAGCGCCGGGAGGAAGGTGCTGTCCATTGGGATGGGGCTGCCGGGCACGGTAGACATTAAGGCCCAGAGAACCGTGTATCTAGCTAAACTGATGTGGAATGGGTTCAATCCGTGCAGAAAGATAGCGGATCATTATCGCGCGCCTTGCTTCATCGACAATGACGCGAGCATGGGCGTGTTGGGTGAATATTATTTTGGCAACCCCGAGCGTTCTCGCAACATCGTCATGCTCACGCTGGGCACCGGCGTCGGCGGTGGCGTCGTCCTGAATGATGAGGCTTTCCGGGGTGCAGAGAACCTGGGCGCCGAGTTTGGGCATATGATTATCGTCTCCGATGATGGAGAAGAATGTTTGTGTGGGAGGAAAGGCCATTTTGAGGCCTATTGCTCCGGTACCGCGTTAAAGAGATATGCGCTTGGACGCATGAGCGCTGAGAAGCAAACCGTCCTTCATGAATACCTGGCGGAAAACGGAGGCGTTTTTGACAACGCCATGGTAACGAAGGGTTTTCGTGCGAATGATCGACTGAGCAGGGAGATTTGGGAGCGCTACATCCACTATCTTTCCATCGGGATTTCCAACATTATGATGCTGTTCAATCCCGATAAGGTGCTTTTGGGCGGTGGCATTTCCAACGCAGGCAAGGAGCTGTTGTGCGATCCCGTCTATGAACAAACCGGGCGCCTGGTCATAGACAAACGGCAGCATTGCCCCGTCGAGATTTCGACGTTGGGCTCGAAAGCCGGCATGTACGGCGCATGTGCCCACGCGGCGCGCGGCATAGGATTGCGGTTACATCCGATCGAATGAAAGTACCCTGTGTCGGGGCGCAGCGAGCGATTTTCTTCGCATCGGCCTTGTCGGTCTTGACATGGCGTAGTGAGTCGCCGCCGTATGTCCGAATCGGCAACCCATGGATCGCGCAGACAAACAGCCCGTGTTCATGGATGACCCCGGCAACTGGCTCGTGGACCGACGGAGCCTTTCCCGGGTGCATGACTTCACAGGGATACTTCGCCTTCCGCAGTATCCGAAAAACTGAAAGGCCGCGCGGCTTATGGAGGGCTTCGCAAGCAAATCACCCAATTGACCTCACACCGCCTGCGCGATTTCTCGCAGGCGTTTTAATAGCTTGCTCTCCATCCTCGATACCTGCACCTGGGTCATGCCCAGCGCTTCGGCGATTTGGCCCTGCGTCCAACGGTCGAAATAGCGGCGAATCAGCAGCGCGCGCTCCTGCTCGTCGAGCCCGGCCATCAGTTGCTGTAGCTCGATGCGCCGGTCGACCGCCTCGAACGGATCCGCGCCCAGCGTATCGCCCAGCGTCAGGCTGCCTTCGCCGCCCACCGGCTCCGACAGCGAGCGCGCCGGGTGCAGCGAGTCGAGCGCCAGCACGGTTTCTTCGCGGTCGAGCCCTACCCGCTCCGCGATCTGGGCGATCGTGGGCATTGTGCCCTCGGCTTCGCAGTCCTGCAAATAGGCGGCGATCTTGCGCGCGTTCTCCTTGATCGAGCGCGACACCCGCATCGGGCCGTCGTCGCGCAGAAAGCGGCGCACCTCGCCCAGGATGACCGGCACCGCATAGGTCGAAAACTTCACGTCAAAGGACACGTTGAAGTTCTTGATCGCCTTGACCAACCCCATGCAACCCAGCTGGTACAGGTCGTCCCAGTCGCGCCCCGCGCCCTGAAAGCGCTTGACCACGTACTTGACCAGCGCCAGGTTGTCTTCTACCATTTCCTTCATGGCTTCCGCGTCGCCGCGCTGCGCGCGCTCGATCAACGCCTTGCATTGGTTGAGCGCCTCGCTCAAGCCATGCGCGCGACCGGCTCCTCGGTCGCGCCGATGCGCTTTGTCATGCGGACCGTCGTGCCCTTGCCCAGTTCCGAGCACACCGTCACCTCGTCCATGAAGCTCTCCATCACGGTGAAGCCCATACCGCTGCGGTCGCCCGCGGCGTCGGAGGTAAAGAAGGGCTTGCGCGCCTGCGCGACGTCGGCGATGCCGCAGCCGTTGTCGATTACGTCCACGGTCACCGTGCCGTCCGCCGCGATCGTGGCCCGCATGCGCACCGTGCCGCCCAGCCGCCTGTAGCCGTGCACGATGGCGTTGGTCACCGCCTCCGACACAGAGGTCTTGACGTCGCCCAACTGCTCGAGCGTCGGGTTGAGCGGCAACAAAAACGCGCTGATTACCATGCGCGCGAACGCCTCGTTGTCGGGGCAGGCCAGAAAATCGATCCGCATTTCATTGATGATGGTCATTTCACTTTCTCCTCTATGCCAGTTTCTGAATCAATTGATACAGCCCCGCCATCTCGAAGATCCGGTCGATGTGGCCCTTGTCGCACTTGACCGCCACCGTGCCGCCGCGCCGCACCATCGTGCGGTAGCGGCCCAGAATCATGCCGATGCCCGAGCTGTCCATGAAGCTCAGGCCCCTGAGGTCAAACACCAGCCGCTTGACCCGCGCGTCGCCGATCAGCTCGTCCAGCTCCGGACGTATGCGCTCGGCCAGCGCGTGGTCCAGCTCGCCGCTCAGGCGTACCACCACCTCGCCGCGCTTTTTTTCATGCGCCACCATTGCATTTCCTCCTAATCCCCCGGAATAACCACTTGACTTTTCCTGGCCGGTCTTTTTCCCCAAAAACAAGAAGTGATTTCAACCTGTCCGCGCGCGAATCCTTCCATGAAAAAGGACAACCCCCGTCGAACGGTTATAACCGTTCGACGGGGGTTGTCCTTTTTGCTCGTTATTTAGATCAATGCGTCGAGCGCCGCGCCATCAATCGCTTCGCGCTCGATCAGCGCCTCGGTAATGCGCATGAGAGGATCCAGGTTTTCCGCCAGCAGCTCGGTCACGCGCTTGTACTGCGCGCCCAGCAGCTCGCGCGCGAGTTGCATGCCCTCGCCGGCCTGGCCGCCGATCGACTTTTGCAGCTGCCTGAGCGAGACACAGGGCTCGGCCGCCATGCCGAGGTCCATCACCATCACGGCGGCCAGGTCGCTCGCGCGCTGCAAATCGTTCATCGCGCCGCTGGTCAGCGCGTCCTCGCCGCCCACCAGCAGCTCGGCCGCGCGCCCGGCCAGCAGCACGCACAGCTGGCGCGACAGCCGGTCGCGGTCGGTCAGCTGCACCTCCTGCGGGATCGACAGGCTGTAGCCCGCCGCGCCCCTGGCGGTGGGCAGGATGGACACGCGCGTGACCCGGTCGTTCGGCAGCAGCAGCCGCGTAGCCAGCGCGTGCCCGGCTTCATGCAGCGCGATCACGGAAAGTTCCGCGCGGCTGGCCACCGGCTTCTTGTCCGCGCCCGCCACCGCGACCAGGTAGGCCGCGTCGATGTCCTGCTGTCCGATCGCCTCCGCGCCGCGCCCGACCGCCCGGATCGCCGCCTCGTTAATCAGCGACTCGAGCGACGCGCCGCTGAACGACACGGTCTGCGCCGCCAGCGCGGTCAGGTCGATGTCGCCTTCGATCGGCTTGTTCTGCGCGTGCAGCTTGAGGATGCTCAACCGCTCCTCGCGCCCGGGCAGCCCCACCTCGATCTGGCGGTCGAACCGGCCGGGCCGGGTCAGCGCCGGGTCGAGCGTGTCCAGCCGATTGGTGGCCGCCAGCACCAGCGTACCCGCGCAGGGACGGAAGCCCGACATCTCGGACAGCAGCGCATTCAGCGTCTGCTCGCGCTCGTCGGACGCGTGGTCGTCGCGCACCTTACCCATCGCGTCGATTTCGTCGATGAAGATCACGCACTTGCCGGCCTTGCGCGCCCTGTCAAACAGCGCGCGCACCCGGCTCGCGCCCACGCCCACATACATCTGCACGAAGTCCGAGCCCGTGAGCGCAAAGAAAGGCACGCCCGCCTCGCCGGCCAGCGCGCGCGCCAGCAGCGTCTTGCCGGTGCCCGGCGGGCCGTACAGCAGCACGCCGCGCGGCATCCGCGCGCCCATGCGCTCGTATTTTTCCGGATTTTTCAGGTAATCGGTCAGCTCGAGCAGGCTGTGCCGCGCCTCGTCGTTGGCGGCCACGTCGGAAAAGCGGATGTCGGGCGTCTCGGCCTCGTCCGGCGCGCCGTCAAAGCGCCCAGGTAGCTTTTCCACCGCGCGCGCGCGCCCGCCGCCCATGAAGAACAGCGCCGCGCACACGAGCGCTACGCCCAATAACGCGCGCGCGCAGATGCCCGCCGCGTCCGGCGCAAGGCCGCCCGCCGCCGTCAGCGCCAGCGCCGCCGCCACGCAGCAGGCCGCCGCCACCGACAGCACCGCGTCGATCCGCCTCATCATACCGCCTCCGAAACACAAACTCCTTACTAATTATAATATATACCGTCACCGCGCGTCCACGCGTAAGTTCTGGCAGGAAAGGCGGGGATGGGCATGAGAAACGCCATCCTGCCGGATGGCGCTTGCGGTCAAGGCAAATTGGAATTGGGCAACCGCCGCGCGGTCAATCGTTGATCGCCTCGATGCCGAGGTGTTTAAGCTCGTCCAAGTGATCCCTCATTTTCTGGAGCACCTCCGGAGAATGGCCCTTCCAGTCCAAAACCTCGCCTACGACCCGCAGTGGGTGTTGGGTACGGTAGGACCGCGTCGGGTTGCCCGAAAACTTCTTGTCAGTCAGATTTGGATCATCCTCAAAAGGGCCCGTGGGTTCAACGCAATAGATTCGGCCGGGCGCGTCGCCCACTGCCAGTTCCGCTCCCCACGTAGCCGCATCCAATGTCGCGGTCAGGTAGATGTAGTTGGCCTTTTTTCTCCCGCCATAGTTGGAACGATAGCCGGGTTCCAGCAAGTCTCCCGGCTTCAGGACGGCCTTTGTGCCGTGGTAGAAAGGTCCGCAGTCCGAGGGTGTCTGTTTGTTCTTCATATTCGCCCCTTATCCCCCCAAGCAAATCCCCGTCTTTCACATGATACGCATCGCTTGATTTCACGTCTGTTGCGACTTGAGCATCCTTTGCAATCCGAACCACCTGCCTTGGTACGATTATACGCGGCGGTCCTTGAGATATCAAGCAGCGATGAGGCCGGCACAGAGGTTCCGGCAAGAAAACCGCACTTGCCGGGCATACTGACCTTTGTGAGAAGGTGAGATTTTGCGCAGGCGATGGATATGGTGGATAATCGCAGCGCTGTTCGCGGTGGCGCTGATCTGGGCGATGGCGTTCGCGCTGGAGACGTTTTCGATGCTCGATTTGGGGAAACTCAACACGCTATCGCAGAGCACGGTGCTGCTCGACAACGAGGGCAAGGAAGCGGCGCAGCTGTCGGGCAGCGTCAATCGCAAGGTGATCGCGCTCGGCGAGATTCCCGAGGATGTGCAGTACGCGTTTGTGGCGGCCGAGGACGCGCGCTTCTACCGTCATTTCGGGGTGGACCTCTACCGCATCGGCGGCGCGCTGTGGTCGAACGTCAAGACCCGAGACTACGGCCAGGGTGCGAGCACGATCACCCAGCAACTGATTAAGCTGACCCATCTGACCAGCGACAAGACGCTCATGCGCAAGGCGCGCGAGGCGCTGCTGGCGATCCGGCTCGAGATGATTATGGATAAGCCGCAGATTTTGGAAGCCTACCTCAACACCGTGTACTTCGGCGCGGGCGCGTACGGGATTGAGGCGGCGGCCGAGACCTACTTCGGCGTACCGGCGCGCAGGCTCACCTTGTCACAGGGCGCGCTGCTGGCTGCGGTCATCAAGTCGCCCAGCAACTACGCGCCCCACCTGCACTTTGAAAACGCGATCCGGCGGCGAAAGCTGGTGCTGAGCGAGATGGTCGAACAGGGCTATGTGACGCGGGAACAGGCCGACGCCGCCGGGGCCGACGTGCCCGAGATCATGGAGCGCAAGCAGGACGCACAATTCGCCTGGTACGCGGAGCAGGCGGCGGATGAAGCGGTGAAAATCCTCGGCATCGACCGGGAGCAGCTGCTGGGCGGCGGTTATAAAATCTACACCGCGCTCGACGCGCAGATGCAGCGCGACGCCGAGGCGCTGTTCAGCGACCCCACGCTGTTTCCGCCCGAAGCGGGCGGCGTGCCGGTACAGGCGGCGCTGGTGTGCGCCGGGGCCGAGGACGGCGAGGTCATGGCCTTGATCGGCGGGCGCGACTACGCGGTGGAGCGCGGGCTCAACCGGGCCGGCGGCATACTGCGCCAGCCGGGCTCGGCGTTCAAGCCCATATCGGTCTACGCCGAGGCGATCGATCGGTTCGGCTATCTGCCCGTGAGCTTTGTGGACGACACGCAGCGCGACTTCGGCGGCGGCTACACGCCGGGCAACGTAAACGGCCGCTACTACGGCGAGGTCACGCTCAGGGAGGCGCTGTCGCGCTCGCTCAACGTCGCCACGATCGACCTGCTGTCAAAGACCAGCGTGCAGGCGGCGCGCGAGTACGCCGAAGCGGCGGGGATTAGGCTCGATCCCGCGGATAACAACCTGTCGATGGGGCTGGGTGCACTCACCCAGGGCGTGTCGCCGCTTCAGCTGAGCGCGGCCTACGCGCCGCTGGCCAACGGTGGGCGCGCGGTAACGCCCCATCTGATCCGCCGGGTCGAGGACGCGGCGGGGGTCGAGGTGTATTCGTTCTACCAGCCCGAAAAGCAGGTGATGTCGCCCGTCAGCGCGCGGCTGATCACCGACATGCTGATAACCACCGCCGAAAGCGGCACCGCGCGGGCGCTGAACAAGCTTAAATTCCCGGTCGCCGGCAAGACCGGCACCGTGGGGATGGCGGGCGGCGGCAACCGCGACGTGTGGACGGTGGGCTATACGCCCAAGGCCACGGCCTGCGTGTGGATGGGCTTCGACCAGCCGAGCGCCGAGCGCAAACTGAGCGACCAGGTGAGCGGCTCGGCCCAGCCGGCGCGGCTGCTGGCGACCTTTTTGGAAGCGGCGGGCAAGCGCGCGGACGGCGGGCCGTTCCCGGTGCCGAGCGGGCTTGTGGAGGTGCTGATCGACAAGCGCGCGCTCGGCGAGCGCCATCGGGCGATGTTGGTCAGCGAGCTTACGCCCCGCTCGCAGATAAGCGCCGAGCTGTTCCCGGAGCCGCAGGTGCCGCGCGCGGTCAGCGACGTATGGCGCGCGCCCAGCCGCGTGTTCGATCTCAAGGCCGCGCGCGTGGAGGGCGGCGTTCGCGTGAGCTTCACCTGCGTGGACGACTGGGCGATCTACCAGCTGTACCGCGTGCGCGACGGCGGGGCGAAGCTGATCGCCGAGCTCAGCGGCGCGGCCGGCGACGTCTTGGCGGCGATCGACTTCGAGGACGCTATCGGCGACGCGGGCTACTACGTGCTGCCGCTCGAAAAGACGCTCAAGGCCGAGGGCGTAGAGCTCGCCGGCAAGCCCTCCCCGATCGCCCGCATAACGCCCACGCTCGACTGGGCCGAGCCCGAGGCGACGCCCGCGCCCGTCCCGATGGAGCCGATGTTCGGATGAAAGCAGAACGCCGTGCGGCGGGGAGCCGCACGGCAGTTCGCTTACTCTGTGGCAGCATCACGCTTATTGAACAAGTGGGTAAACAATCCGATAGCCGTCAGAACAGGCATGAGGAATTCATGCGTCGTCATCTGGCATCACCTCGCTCTTGATGTTACTCGCCGGCGGGCGGGTCGCGAAATTACATTTCGTCCCCATATTTTTCAAGCGCCACCCCGCCCTCGGCCAGCATCTCCAGCGAGAATTCGTCGGGGTAGCCCTCGCGGTAGACGACGCGCGCGATGCCGGCGTTGACGATCATCTTGGCGCAGATCACGCAGGGTTGGTGCGTGCAGTACAGCGTCGCGCCCTCGATCGACACGCCCAGCCGCGCGGCCTGTATGATGGCGTTCTGCTCGGCGTGGATCGCGTAGCACAGCTCCTGGCGCGTACCCGAGGGGATGCCGAGCCTGCGCCGCAGGCACTCGCCGCGCTCCACGCAGGTCTTGACGCCGGCCGGCGCGCCGTTGTAGCCGGTGGTCATGATGCGCTTGTTCTTGACGATGACCGCGCCGATCTTGCGGCTCGCCTGGTAGCAGCTGGCCCAGGTGGCGATCACCTGCGCCATCTCCATGAACCGGTGATCCCACTTATCCATGGGCCCCTCCAAACCGCTCGCACACCGCACGGTAGGCCTCGGGCGTACCGATGTCGATGCACTCGCCGTCGAACAGGTAGACCTTGACCGGCTTTCGCTTGTGCAGCCATTCGGGGAAGTAGCCCGGCGCGTCGGGCGAGCCGCCGGATTTCAGGTACTCGGCGATCAGCTGAAGGGTGTCCCTGCGGTACAGGTACAGCGCGTAGATCGCGATGTCGCTCGGGGGATCCTTCGGCTTTTCGACGAGCGAGGTCACGCGCAGCTGCTCATCCACCGTAGCCACCGCGAAGCGCCGAAGATCCTCCACGCTGTCGATGCGCGCGGCCAGCAGCGTATCGAGGCCGCTCTTTTCGAAATCGCGCACAAAGTCAGACAGATCGAAGGTGAAGAAGTTGTCGGACGCCGCCACCAGCACGTCGTCGTCCATGCCCATGCGCTCAAGCGCGAACGCCATGTCGCCCACCGCGCCCAGCTTCTCGCCGTCGCTCGCGGTGCCGTCGTTCAGCACCGAGAACTTGAGCGGGGCGTAGCGCGCGCGCGCGCCCTCGGCCCAGCGCTCAAAATCGGGATAGAACCGGGCGTTGGTCACCAGCACCACCTCGCTCAGACTGGACAGCGTGCGCAGCGCTTCGGCCAGGTAGTCGATCATCGCTTGGCCGCCGATCGGCAGCAGCGCCTTGGGCGTATTGAGCGTCAGGGGATACAGCCGCGTGGAATAGCCCGCGGCCAGGATCAGCGCCTTCATTTGTTGTCCTCCTCATACCAGTTATCGATCAGCGCATCGCCCGGCCGCTGCCGGGTGAAGAGCACCTCGGGCATGGCGTCCGAGCGGCGCATGCTTTGCGGCTGACCGTCGGCGATCAGCACATGGTCGAGCACCAGCACGTCGATCGGCAGCAGCGCCTCGAGCGCCAGCATCGTGCATTCCACGTCGCCGCGCGACGGATAGGGCGTGCCGCTCGGGTGGTTGTGGCTGAGCACCACCGCGTACGCGCCGGCGCGCGTGGCGAGATCCAGGATCCGGCGCAGGTAGAACGGCGCTTCGTCCACCGTGCCCTCCTGCACCAGGCTGCAGTCGAGCAGCCGGCCGGCCGCGTCCAGGCTCAGCAGGTAGAAGCACTCGTTGGATTGGCCGATGTAGAGCTGCGCGAGGTAGGCGCCCGCCTCAAGAAACGTGCCGACATGCTCCGTGGCGCGCAGCCGCTCGAGCGCCGCGTAGCGCGTAAGCTCCGGGATCAGGTGAATCAGCCGCGCCGCGGACTCGCTCAGCCCGTGCGCGCGAACCAGGTCCGCCGGCAGCGATTCGAGCACCGGCGCGAGCGAGCCGTGCTTTCTCAGCATGCGCCCGGCGAGCGCGGGCGCGTCGGCCTTTGGCATGCCATAGCCGATCAGCCGCGCGAGCAGCTCCCCGTCGGTCATAAAAGCGTTTCAAGCGCGCGGGCGATCAGGGCCGCGTCGTTTTCCGGGCCGCTCAGGTAGTAGCCGTCGAGCTCCTCGTCGAACGAGAGCCGCTGCGCCGCCAGCACCTCGACGCCGCCCTGCGCAAACGCCAGCTCCATCGACAGCGGCGGCTCGAAGTCGTAGAAATCCACCACATACTCGCCCTCGCCGGTGCGCTCGGCATCCTCGAACGCGTCGAGCGCGGCCGACAGGCGCGCCGCCTTATCCACCGGGAAGTTCAGTTTCATACGTGCGCCTCCTGGATAAATTTCCTTCTTAGTGTATCCCAAACGTGTGATTTGCGCAAGGGCAATTGACAGGGCGGAGTGCATTTTCTATAATAAGCAGACATAGAGAGGGGGGCCACAAGATGGACGCTTTGATTCAATTGGCGGAGCATGCGCGCGCGGCGTCGCTCGCGCTGTGCGGCGCGACCACCGAGCAGAAGAACCTGGCGCTGTTGCGTGCGGCCGAGATGCTGGCCGAGAGGACGGCGGAACTCCTGGCGGCCAACGCGCTCGACGTGCGCGCGGCGGGGGAGAAGGGGCTCAAGTCCTCGTTCATCGAGCGGCTGACGCTCAGCGAGGCGCGCATCCGGCAAATGGCCGACGGGCTGCGCGCGGTGGCTCGGCTCGACGACCCGGTCGGGGCGGTGATCGAGGCATGGACCCGCCCGAACGGGCTCAAAATCCGCAAGCGCCGGGTGGCGTTGGGCGTGATCGCGATCATCTACGAGTCGCGGCCCAACGTGACCGTGGACGCGGCGGCGCTGTGCCTCAAGGCGGGCAGCAGCGTGGTGCTGCGCGGCGGCTCCGACGCCTTTGAATCCAACCGGGCGCTTGCGCGCGTGCTGGCGGACGCGGCCCGCGAGGCGGGCCTGCCGGAAGGCTCGGTGCAGCTGGTCGAGGACACCTCGCGCGAGACCGCCGAGCGGCTGATGACGCTGAACGAGTATATCGACGTGCTGATCCCGCGCGGCGGCAAGGGGCTGATCCGCTCGGTGATCGAGAAGGCGACCGTGCCGGTGATCCAGACCGGCGACGGCGTGTGCCATGTGTATGTGGACGGCGCGTGCGAGCTCGACATGGCGGTCGAACTGGCCGTCAGCGCGCGCGTAAGCCGCCCGTCGGTGTGCAACAGCGCCGAGACGCTGCTGGTCGACCGCGCGGTCGCGGGCCGCTTCCTGCCGCCTTGCCTTGCGGCGCTGCGCGAGGCGGGCGTCGAGGTGCGCGGCTGCCCGGAGGTCGCTGAAATTTGCGATTGGGCCGTGCCCGCGACCGATGCGGACTGGGATACCGAGTACAACGACCTGATCTACTCGGTCAAGGTGGTGGACGGGGTGGAGGAGGCGGTCAATCACATCAACCGCCACGGCACCCGCCATAGCGAGGCGATCGTCACCGCCGACGCCGCGCGCGCCGCGTACTTTCAGCGCATGGTGGACGCCGCGGCGGTCTACTGGAACGCGTCGACCCGCTTCACCGACGGCGGCGAGTTCGGCTTTGGCGCGGAGATCGGCATCAGCAACCAGAAGCTGCACGCGCGCGGCCCGATGGGGCTAAGCGAATTGACCACCTACAAATACGAGATCGACGGATCGGGGCAGGTGCGATAGTGACAAAACCGTTCATCTGCCGCCAATGCCCGCGCGAATGCGGCGTGCTGCGCGGCGAGCAAATGGGCGCGTGCGGCGTGGGGCCGGAGCCGAGGCTCGCGCGCATCGCCCTGCACTTTGACGAGGAGCCCTGCGTCAGCGGTACGCGCGGCTCGGGCGCGGCGTTCTTCTCGGGCTGCGCGCTCGGCTGCGCCTACTGCCAGAACGCCCCGATCAGCCATGGCGGGTTCGGGCGCGAACAGAGCCGCGAACAATTGCGGTCTGCGCTCGAGCGGTTGATCGCCGAGGGCGCGCACAATGTCAACCTCGTCAACCCCACCCATTATTCCCATGTGTTGGAGCGTGTACTCGAGCAACCGCTCGGCGCGCCGGTGGTGTGGAACAGCAGCGGCTACGAAAAGGCCGACACCTTGAAGCGCTTCGAGGGCAAGGTGCAGATCTACCTGCCCGACCTCAAGTATGTGGACGAGGACGGCGCGCGGCGCTATTCAAACGCGCCCGACTACTTTTCCTGGGCCTCGAAGGCGCTGATCGAGATGCACCGCCAGGTGGGGGACCCGGTCTTGGACGAGGACGGCATCATTCGCGGCGGCCTGATCGTGCGCCACCTGATCCTGCCGGGCCGCGCGCGCCAATCGATGCAAGCGCTCGACTGGATCGCCGCCAACCTGCCCGGCGCCTACGTCAGCCTGATGGCCCAATACGTGCCGTTCGCGAGGGCCGGGCAGATGCCCGAGATCAATCGCCCGATCACCCGGCGCGAGTACGACCGCGTGGTCGACCACATGCTGGCAATTGGGCTTGCGGAAGGGTATGTGCAGGAGCTGTCGAGCTCGGATGAGCGCTATATCCCGGCGTTTGACTTGACGGGGGTGGAGTAGGCGGCGGCATGCGGTCGCCCGCCCCGGCGCGCCGAAGCGGCGCCGTTCCCCGCAGGGGCCGTTCAGAAGCATTGCGAGGCATTCACCCATGACCGCTCACGCGGGGAAGGAGCGGTCCACCCTATCCCTCGAACAAAACCACTCCATCCTCGCCGTCCTGCTCAATCAAACGCACGGCGACGCGTTCAGAACGCGCGGTGGGCAGGTTTTTGCCGACGAAGTCGGGGCGGATCGGCAGTTCGCGGTGGCCGCGGTCGATGAGCACGGCCAGTTGCACGCGGTCCGGTCGGCCTAGGTCCATCAGCGCGTCGAGCGCGGCGCGCGCGGTGCGGCCGGTGAAGATCACGTCGTCGACCAGCACCGCGGTGCGCCCGGTGGGGGAGATGGGCAGTTCGACTCCGCGCACGCACGGGTCGGGCTGCTTCAGGCTTAAGTCGTCGCGGTAGAACGTGACGTCGAGCGCGCCGACCGGCACGCGCGCGCCCTCGATTGAGTGGATCGCCTCCGCGATGCGCTCGGCCAGCGGCGCGCCGCGCCGGCGGATGCCGATCAGCAGCAGGTCCTGCGCGCCGCGGTTGCGCTCGAGGATCTCGTGTGCGATCCGCGTGATCGCGCGCGCCATCGCGCGCTCATCCCAGATCACCGCCTTGGGCGTCATGGCAATCCCTCCCGGTTGTAAAGTGGCATGGATTGGACGAACCTGACAGGGCGGCAGTTGCATCGGCTCGCCTCGTGGGCATAATACCAATATGGAGGAGGTGTGGACGATGGCGCGCATTACCTACCACGGGCACAGCGGCTTCTCGGTTCGCACGGCCCAGCGGTTGCTGGTGTTCGACTACCTGGGCACGGGCCTTGACGATCCGGAGCCTTTGGACCGCGCGATCGCGTTCATCAGCCACGCGCACAGCGACCACAACCACCCGATCGTTCAGGGCTGGGCTCGGCAGGGGCTGTGCCATCTGGCAGAGGGATACGACGTGCACGGCGCGGGGTATGCGATGCGGCCGGGCGACAGCACGGTGATCGAGGGCGCGATCGTGCGCGCGTTCGGCTCGACCGATCAGGGCGTCAGCTTCTGGGTGGAGTCAAACGCCCTCAAGGTGTTGCACGCGGGCGATTTCAACCTGTGGCACTGGCGCGGCGAGGCCAATGCCGACTGGACGCGCAAGGCCGAGCGCGCATTTGAGGCGATTCTCAAGACCATGGAGGGACTGCCGGTCGACGTGGCGTTCTTCCCGGTCGACCCGCGCATGGGCGAAAACGCGGACGAGGGCGCGCTGCGCTTTGCCGAGCGCATCCGGCCCAAGCTGATCATCCCGATGCACTTCTGGGATCAGCCGCGCTTCGCCGAGCGCTTCGCCGAACAAAAGATGCCCGAGGGAACGCGCGCCGTCGCGCTCACCGAGCCGGGCGCGTCGATTGAGCTATAACATCCGGGAGGAACGCATATGACATTTGCCTTCGACCACATCTGCTTCGAGAACGAGGCGATGGGCGTGTACTTCATCGCCGACCCCGACGGCTACCGGATCGAAATCGTACCGGCGAGGTAAATTAAACGATCGGCCCGCGCGCGGCTACGCGCGCGCGGTCGGCGGCGCGGCGCAGCGCTCCGAGGTCGGCCCCGCCGGCGGCCAGCTCGTAGAGCGGCAGGATCAGAGCGGCGAGCGGGTCGTCCGCGCCGACGCCGGACACCGCCTCGAGCGCCGCGCGCGCGTTTCCGGGCGATTGCGGCTGGCCGGCGGCGTCCAGGTGCCCCATCAGCGCCGCCGCCGCGCCCAGCGCGATGAAGGCCGGAGTCACGCCTTGCTCAAGGCACAGCCGCGCCGCGCCGATCAGCCGGTCGGAGGCGCCCAGCTTGCGCACGGTGTCCGCACCCACGCGCGTGCAGGTGTCCATCAGCGCCCGGTTTTCGAAGCGCACGAGCAGGTCGAACGCGTGGTCGAGCAGCGGCGCGGGGTCGACGCCGTAGGCCTTGGCGAGCGCTATGGCGCTCTCGGTCATGGCGCTCTGGCAGATCAGCCGCGCGTCGGCGTTTTCCGCCACCTCGTAGATGTAGTTGCGCCCTTGCAGCAGCCCGAGGTAGGCCGCGATCGCGTGGCCGCAGTTGTGCAGGTACAGCTTGCGGCGGATGTAGAAGTCAAACGGCGCAAACGGCACCATGTTTGCGATGCGCGGCATCTCGCCCCGGCAGCCGGCGGCGTCCACCGGCAAAAAGCCGTAGCGCTCGACGCACACCCTGAGCGGATTGCCGTCCTGCATCTCGGGGGTCTGTACCGGCACCATCCGCCCGATCGAGGCCTCCATCAGCCCGACGTTTTCGTCAAACCAGGCGCGCTCAGCCATGTCGAGATGCTCCTTGATGAGCCTTGACAACACGTGATTGGCGTCGATCAGGTTCTCGCAGATGATGATGTTGAGCGGGGCGCGCGCGCGCGCGCGGCGCAGTTTGAGCCCCTTCGCGATGACCGGTGCGATGAACCCCATGACGTTCACGCCCACTGCGGTGGCCATGACGTCGGCCTCGGCGATGGCCTCGGCGGCGGCGTTCTCATCGCGGCCGTTGACTGCCTTAACCTCTGAGACGATCTCTTCCTCGTAGCCCTCGCTCGAGACCACCCGCACCGGGTAGGCGCGGTCGCGGTTCAGCGCATGAACCACCGGCTCGGCCACGTCGATGAAGGTCACTTCATAGCCCGATTTGCTAAACAGGTACCCGATGAACCCGCGCCCGATGTTGCCTGCGCCATACATGACCGCCTTCATAATGCGCGCCCCCGCTTCATTTGTTTTGACCATTATATCACGAACCGCCGCCGGGTTCTACCATTCGTCGTCGTCCGCGCTCAACAGCGCGTCGACCGCCGCGCCGATCGCGTCCCAGGAGAAGCCGCGCCGGGCGAGCGCCTGGCTAAGCTTCGCGCGCGCCGCGCGCGCGCCGATGTCCCGATAGCGCGGGTAGAGCTTCTCGGCCATTTGACGGCAGGCGGAGCGCTGCTGCTCATCGGTGAGCTGTTCGAGAGCCGCCTGTGCATCCTCGTCGCTCACGCCCTTGGCGCGCAGCTTTTGCTTGAGCGCGTAGCGCCCAACCGGCTTTTCGGCCTTGAGCTCCACCAGCCGCTCGGCCAGCGCGCGGTCGTCGATCAAGTGCGCCTCGGTCAGCCGCTCGAGCGCGGCACAAATCGCCGGGCGTACGAAGCCCCGCTGGGTCAGCTTTTTTTCGATCTCCGCGCTCGTGCGCGCGCTCAGTGACAAAAGCTTCAGCGCCGACTCGTAGCAAGCTTCCGCCTGCGCCGCCGCGACGCGGCCCAGGTATGCCTCGATGTCCACCGCCTCGCCCTCGGCGAGCGGGTACTTTTGGAAAAATTTTGCGCCTATGTCGCACGCTGCGCGGCCGTCCACCGCAACGCGCACCACACCGCGCGATTCATATAGACCCGTGACCACCGGCATGGGAAAAATCACCTCGCATCATACGCATGATTTGGGACACATTAGGAGCGATCCCGAGCAGAAAAAGGAGGGGAATGAACATGCCGAACAACGCCATTCAGACCAAGACCCTGACCATACTGGAAGATCAGATGCAGCACGAGTTTCTGGCTTGCAGAAAGGCGGAACACTATGCCCAGACATTCGAAGACCCTTCTCTTCGCGATCTGGCGACCAATCTCGCACAGCAACACCGGCAACGCTTTGGTAAGCTCTTCGGGTACCTGAACAGCCACGCGTAGAAGGAGGGTAATTCAGTGAAGAATCATATGGGACAAAGTGTTCTGACCGACCAGGACAGGATGGAAGATCTGCTGACCCAGGAAAAGCACCTGATCAGCACCTATGGCACGTTCATTCCCGAGGCTAACTGCCCGCAGTTGAGAACGATCTTGAACGACAACTTCAACGGCTGTGTGCAGAACCAGTACACCGTTTTTGAGAAGATGAGCCAAATGGGCTTATATCCGACCAAGAACGCTCCGATGCCCGAAGTGGATGCCGCAAGGCAGAAATTCCAGCAGATGCAAGGCCAGTTGTAAGCGGGTGGCGCAGATGCCGGGCCAAGCGAAGGATCGACGGGGGGCTGCAGCGCCAAAGGCGTTGCAGCCTTCTCCGTTCCCCACCCTAAAGGAGAGCGGGTTTCTCATGACGCCCCGTTCTTGTTTTGCAGCATCGACTGCTTGAGCATCCACAGGCCGTCCGACAGGTCCACCTTGTAGACATGCGGGTTCAGCATGCGCTTGTACTGCTCCCAGAAGGTGCCCAGATCCTTCTTCGCGTACGCCTGAATGTCTACGAGCGACGGGCTCTCATACACCTGGCGGCCGCCCACGAAGATCGGCACCTGCAAGACCTTGATGTGGTAGTCGGTCAGCGTCTTGCGCTTCCAGGTGTCGACCGGGTGGAAGATGGTCAGCGGCTGCGATTCGTCGAACTGCTCGTGCTCGAGCGCGATCAGGTCGGCCAGCGCGCGGCCGCTTTGGTTGTCGTAGATGCGCAGCAACTGCTTGACGCCGGGGTTGGTGACCTTGGCCGGGTTCTCGGAGATCTTGATCTTGGGGATCGTGCGCCCGTCCACAATCTCGGCCGAAAGCTTGTACACCCCGCCCAGCGCCGGGCAGTCCATGCTGGTAATCAGCTTGGTGCCCACGCCCCAGATGTCGATCTGGGCGCCCTGAAGGCGCAGGTCGCGGATCAGCACCTCGTCGAGGTCGCCCGACGCGCAGATTTTGGCGTTCGGGAATCCGGCCTCGTCCAGTATGTGGCGCGCTTCGCGGCTCAGGTAGGCCAAGTCGCCCGAGTCCAGCCGTACGCCCGCGGGCTCGTACCCCGCCGCGCGCAGTTCGCGGAACACGGTGATCGCGTTGGGCATGCCGCTTTTCAGCGTGTCGTAGGTGTCCACCAGCAGCAGGCAGCTGGCCGGGAAGCAGCGCGCGTAGGCGCGGAACGCGGTCAGCTCGTCCGGGAACGACATCACCCAGCTGTGCGCGTGCGTGCCGCGAACCGGGATACCGAACATCTCGCCGGCCAACACATTGCTGGTTGCGTCCGCGCCGCCGATCACCGCGGCGCGCGCGCCGTACAGCCCGGCGTCCGGGCCCTGCGCGCGCCGAAGCCCAAACTCCAGCACGCTCGTGCCCTCGGCGGCCTGCGCGACGCGCCGGGCCTTGGTGGCGATCAGCGTTTGATGGTTCAAGATGTTGAGCAGCGTCGTTTCGATCAGCTGCGCCTCAAAGATGGGCGCGGACACGCGCACCAGCGGCTCGCCGGGGAATACCACCGTGCCCTCGGGCACCGCATACAGATCGCCGGTGAAGCGCAGCTCGCCGAGCGCCTTGAGGAAGTCCTCGTCAAACAGGCCCAACGAACGCAGATAGGCGAGGTCCTGCTCGCTGAAGTGCAGCTCGTTGATGTAGTCGATCAGCTGCTCAAGCCCCGCGAAGATCACGAAGTTCATCTCATCCGATTGCTGGCGGTAGAACATGTCGAACACCGCCCTTGATCGGGTCTGGCCGGTCTTGAAGTAGCCGTACATCATCGTCAGTTGGTACAGGTCGGTGAGCATCGTAAGGTTTCTCATTTCATACGGGCCTCCCATCGTTTTCCGGGTCTTTGGTGTTTCTTCGCATCCACAGCACAATCGCGCAAATGACGCAGGCCGCCATGCTCAGCACCTGCGATACGCGAAGCCCCCCCAGCATCAGGCTGTCGGTACGCAGCCCCTCGACGAGGCCGCGCTCGAGCGCGTACAGTATGACGTACCACAAAAACAGATCGCCCCGGCGCTTGAAAGCGCGCCGCCGCTCCGCGATCAGCAGAGCGACGCACAGCAGCAGGCACCAGACCGACTCGTAGAAGAAGGTGGCCAGGTGCCACTGCCCGGTGGCCTCGATGAACACGCTCATCGGGAACCACATAAGCGCGGGATCTGCCACCGCGTAGCCGTAGGCTTCCTGATTGACGAAGTTGCCCCACCGCCCTATCGCCTGGCCCAGCGCGATCGTGGGCGCGACCAGGTCGGCAAGCGCCCAGAACGGCTGGCGGGTGACGCGCGCGTAGACGATGCCCGTCAGCACCCCCGCGATTACCGCGCCGTAGATCGCAAGGCCCCCGGATCGCAGATCGAAGATCAGCAGCGGGTTCTTGATGTAGTCGCCGAGCGAGAACAGCACGTAGTACAGCCGCGCGCCGATCAGCCCCATCGGCACCACCCACAGCGAAAGGTTCAGCGTGGTGTCGTGCGCAAGCCCCAGCCGCCGCTCGCGCGCCATGCACGTAAGCACCGCCAAGGCGATGGCCAGCGCCATCAAGATGCCGTACCAATAAACAGGAACGCCCGCCAGCGTAAAAGCCACTCGATCGATCACAGGCATGTGAACCCTCCTGAAGCAGTCTGCGCAAACCAATCCCCGCGATCCGGCTTGATCTTTTCCGCCCGGCCGCGCCGCTCCCAGGCAACCGCTGATGAAATCCCGCGCGCGGCGGGGGCGGCATGTCCGCCATCTCGCGCCCGAAAAATCCTCGGCGTAGCGCCGCTACGCCGCAGCGAAGGCTCCCCGCCGGACGAAAAGACCTTTGCGTCATATCGCGGACTTGGGTTTCGCAGACTGCTTGATATTATCTCATTTTACCCCACCGCTGTCAATCGCTACCGCCCGCGCGCGATAATTTACCCGCGCGCAACCAAAACACCCGTATCGCGCCTTGTTCTGGCGGGTATGTGCGCTTTTTTGGGTTGCGCTTGATTGCATGAGCGGGTATAATAGCATAATGTGAAGAATTATGTTCCTCGATAAAGGAGATTGCGAATGCGCAGAAAGAGGGTCACGGGCAGGTTCTATGTGTTTCTGGTCCTGCTTTTGATCGGCGGGTACTTTGTGCTGCGCGAGCTGTTTCCCAAGCCGGCGGGGCTGGCCATGGTCACCGAGGGCTTTTCCAACTATACGCGCAGCGTGGACGCGGTGATCGTGCGCGACGAGCAGGTGGAGGGATACGAGGGCACGGGCCGCATCGTGTACATCGCGGCCGAGGGCGCGCACCTGAACGAGGGCGACCCGGTGTGCGACGTGTACTCGGCCGGTTATTCTGAAAAGGAAATGGTCAAGCTCGACGCGGTGCGCAATCTGATCCGCGCCTACCACGAAAAGAAACTCGACAACATCAAGGACGCCGGGCTCGAGCGGCTCGAGCAGAAGGTGCAGGCGAACGCCCTTGAGATCAAGACGCTGGTGCGCCAAAAAGCGAGCGGCAGTCTGCTCAACCTCGAGCGGCAGCTCGAAGCGTCGATGGCCGAGCGCCAAGAGTACCTGCGCAAGACCAACCTGCAGGATGCGAAGCTGATCCCGCTCTACGACGAGGAAAAGAAGCGCTTGGGCGCGATCGAATCGTGGCAAAACAAGGCCGTTGCGCCCCGCGCCGGGGTGGTCAGCTTCTACCTCGACGGCTACGAGGATCAGCTCCGCGCCGACAACCTGTCAGAGATCGGCCTTGCCACCGTGCGCGCCGTACTGGATGGGCGCAAGCCGGACGCGGCCAAGTCGCGGCTGACCACCAATGTGTTTCGCATGGTGTCGATCGACAAGTGGTACATCATCCTGCTGTCGGGCGATCCCGACTGGAATCCGGTCAGCGGCCAGCCGATCTCGTTTCAGATGGTCGGCTTCCCCGACGTGAGCTATACCGGCACCGTGGTGCGCGCGCAGAAGAGCGAGGGCGCGGTCATGGCGCAACTGGAGATCCGGGGCGAGTTGGGCCCGTTAATCAACCAGCGCAAGGGCAAGGCCGAGATCGGCGCGCAGCTGTCGGGGCTGATCGTGCCGCTGCGCGCGCTGACCGAGCAGGCCGGGCAGCAGGGCGTGTGGCTGAGCGACGTGCCGGGCGGCGGCACCTTCATCCCGGTGGAGGTGCTCTCGCGCGGCGGCGGCAACGCGCTGATCAAGCCGATCAAGGAAGGCACGCTTTCCGTCGGACAACGCGTGCTGATTAAGTAGGTGACACAGATGAACGAGTCGCAGATCGCGGCGAATGTCGCACGGTGCCGCTCGCGGCTTGGCGAGGCGTCGGCGCGCTACGGCGCGCCCGAGCTGCTCGCCGTGACCAAGACCATGCCGCCGGAGGTCGTCAATCTGGTCTACGCAGCGGGCGTGGCGCGCATCGGCGAGAACCGGGTGCAGGAGCTTTTGCAGAAATTACCCGCGTTAAATCGAGGTTTTACGGTCGAATTGATTGGACAATTGCAGACGAATAAAGTAAAATACATCGTGGATTGTGTATCAAGGGTGCAGTCGCTCGACCGCATGGCGCTGGCGCAGGAGCTCGACCGGCGCTGTCAGGCGCGCGGTCGCGCGATGCCCTGCCTGGTTCAGGTCAACATTGGGCGCGAAGCGCAAAAGGGCGGCATTCCCGAGGATGAGTTGCTTGCCTTTGTGCGGAAGGCGGCGCGCCTTAAGGGGATTGCGATCGAGGGGCTGATGGCCGTCGCGCCGATCGCGGGCGACGCCGAGCAGGTGCGCCCCTACTTCCGGCGGATGCGCGCATGGTTTGAGCGCTTGCAGGGCGAGGCCATCGCCAAAGTCAATATGGATACGCTGTCGATGGGCATGTCGGGGGACTACGTGGTTGCCGCCGAAGAAGGCGCGACATTGGTTCGTTTGGGCAGTGCGATCTTTGGCAGCCGGTCAATTCGGGAGGCGTAGACATGGCGGGTCGATTCAATAAAATTCTGGAATTCATCGGGCTGGTGGACGACGAGCAGGAGGACGAGTTCGACCAAGGCAGGAGGCCCATGGGCGGACAGACCTATGGCGCGCCGCAGGGTCGGCGCGCGCCGCAGCCGCCGTCCCGCGCGCGCGACTACGACGACCGCGCGGGCGGGCGCTACGCCTCGCCCGCCCGGCCCGACTACGACGCGCGCCAGCGGCGCGATGCCTACAGCAGCGCTCCGCCGCCCCGCTACGGCTCCGATTACCGAAGCGGAAGCGGTACGCCGCGCGGCGACTACGGCGCGGCGTTTTCGCGCGACCGTCAGCCGCCCTACCGGCCCGAACCGCGGCCCCGCGACCCGCTGGAGGACGAGTTCGAGCGCGCGCAACAGCGCCCGCCCAGGGCCGAGCGCGAACCGCGCGGCGGCGCAGAGGGGCGCGGCGGCAATGTGGTGCCCCTTCGGCCGCAGCCGCCGGCGGGCCATCAGACCGTCATCTACTACCTGCGCAGCCTCGAGGAGTGCCGCGAGGTAATCAACGATCTGCTGGACGGCAAATCGGTGCTCTTAAACCTCGAGGACATGGACGAGCGCTCGGTGCAGCGCAGCATCGACACGCTGTGCGGCGCGGCGTTCGCGCTGGGGGCCACGCTGCGCAAAGCCTCGGAGAAGACCTACCTGATCGCGCCCAACAATGTGATGGTGGCCAGCACCAACGACGACGGGCGGCGGTATTAAAGCAGATGGACGACGTGCTGTTCAAGCACCTTTCCGATTTGGCGCGCGGTGCGTTCAAACGAGGCGACGCGCGCTTTTCGCGTTTTCTGGATCCTGCGGAGCGCGCGCACGCGCGCCGCGCCGCGGCCGAGGCCGGGGTGCAGGCGGCGTTTTACGGCGGCTACCCGGACGCCGAGCGCGCGGTCTGTGCGTTCTACATGGCAGACGCGCCCGACGAAGCCGACTGGCCGGTCGTCTGCGTGCGGGCAGCCTGGGACGCCCGCTTCGGCGAGGCCGCCCACCGCGACCTGCTGGGGGCCGAGATGGCGCTGGGGCTCGACCGGGCGTGTTTGGGCGATATCGCGATGGGTAAGGATGCCGCCTACCTGTTCGCGCTCGAGGACGCGGCGCGCTATCTGGAGGGCAACCTGACCGGGGCCGGGCGCTGCAAGCTGCAACTTATGCGCGTGGACGGGCCCGGGCCGCTCGCCGAGCCCGATGGGTGCGTGAAGCGCATCACCGTCGGCTCGATGCGCCTGGATGCGGTGGTGTCGGGCGCGTACAACCTGTCCCGATCCGAGGCGCAGCGGCTGATCGCGCGAGAGCTCGTCAAGCTCAACCACGTGCCGGAAGTCCGCGCGGACGCGCGCGTTCGGGCGGGCGACCTGATCTCGGCGCGCGGCTACGGGCGCGCGAAGCTGCTTCATGAAGCCGAGGAGACGCGCAAGGGCCGCCTGGCGCTTCAACTGATGGTATATGGCGGATAAATTTACATCTATATGCAGAGGATTTTGCGCATGCATGGCGAATACAAGATGGATAAGGGTTATTCTACCTTTTATTTGTGACGCGGTTTTTTGGCCGCGCTGAAGGGATGGTGCGCATGATCACCGTAAAGGACATTCGCGATCGGGAATTCTCGGTGCAGAAGCACGGCTACCACGAGGACGAGGTGGATGAGTTTCTGGACGAGATCGCCGACCAAATGGAGGCGCTGATCCGCGAAAACCGCGCGTTGGTACGGAAGGCCGACGAGGCCAAGGACGCACAGGCGCGCGCCGAGGCAGCGCAGGCCCGCGCGGAAGAAGGCCGACGCGAGGCGCATGAGCGCGCCGAGACGGCACAGGCGCGCGCGGAGGCGCTGAGCCAGGCGCAGGCCGAGGCCGAAGCCGTTCAGCAGGCCGCCGAACCCTCGGTGAACGACTCGGGCTACTTTAAAAACCTGGAGGCCACGATGCGCGAGGCGCTGATGACCGCCCAGCGCATCGCCGACAAGACGGTGTCCGACGCCGAGCGCCAGTCGGAGGAGTCGCTGACCGCAGCCCGGCGGCAGGCCGAGCAGGCGGTCGCCGAAGCCGAGCAGCAGGCCACGCAGACCGTCGCTGAGGCCGAACGGCAGGCCGACACGCTCAAGGCGGACGCCCAGCGCGAGGCCGACGAGGTGCGCGAGAACCTGCGCAAGGAGACCGAGCAGAACAAGGCGCAGCTCGACGCGATCAAGCAGGCGGTCACGCAGCACAAGGCGCTGTTCATCGGCCTTTTGCAGGAGCAGCTCAAGCTGCTGTACGGCAAATAGGTTTTGCACCTCATCAAACCCTGCCGCGCGCGGCAGGGTTTTGGTCGTTCCGCTGAATGGAAGGACGACCGCGTGGCACAATATGGGGGAGACCTTTGCTGGAGGCGGCCCCATTTGAAAGAAGAGATGATCGACCGGCTGGAGCAGATCGCCGGGCGGTTTGAGCGGATGCGGCTGACGGACTATCTGCGCTACGTAAATGACAAGCGCCGGTTTTTCACCGTCAATTTTTTCGCGGGCGTGATGCACGGGCTGGGTATGGCGGTCGGGTTCACGCTGCTGGGCGCGGTGCTGGTGGTGATTCTGCAGCGCGTGGTCACCCACAACATCCCGCTGATCGGCGACTTTCTCGCCGAGGTCGTGAAGGTGGTCAAGAGCCGGTCATAATTCACATAAGGAGCGATTCATGGAGAAAAACTGGTGGATAGGGCCTGCGATAATGCTGTTGGTCGATCGGCTCACCAAGCTGTGGGCCGAACGCATTTTACAGCCGATCGGTACGACGGACGCGCTGCCGGGGCTGTTCCGCTTCACCTACGCGCGCAACACCGGCGCGGCGTTTTCGATGCTCTCAGGCAACAATTGGGCGCTGGCGCTGGTCAACGGCGTGATGATCGCCGTGGTGCTGACGCTGCTATTTCGGGCCAAGGGTTTGAACCGGCTAACGCGCTGGGGCCTGCTGCTCGTGGCGACCGGCGGGCTCGGCAACCTGATCGACCGGCTCGTCTACGGCTACGTGATCGACTTCATCGAGCTGACCTTCATGCGCTTCGCGGTGTTCAACCTGGCCGACGTGCTGGTCAGCGCGGGCACGGTGCTGGCGGCGTCGGGCATGCTGATCGGCGACAAGAAGGGGCGTGCGGCGTGATCTGGAACGTGGACGAGGCATGCGCGGGCATGCGCTTGGACGTATACCTTTCGGAAAACACCGGCGTGACCCGTTCGCGCGCGGCGGCGCTGATTAAGGCCGGGGCGTGCACGGTGGACGGCCGGCCTCCGGCAAAGTCCGGGCTGATGCTGCGGTCCGGCATGAAGGTGGCCTTCGAGGCGCCCGAGGCGACGCCGGCACGCGCCGAGGCGCAGCCGCTGCCGCTCAAGGTGGTCTATCAGGACGGCGACCTGGCGGTGATCGACAAGCCCAGCGGCATGGTGGTGCATCCGGCCGCCGGCAACTGGGACGGCACGCTGGTCAACGCGCTGCTCTACCACCTCGAGGGGCTGTCGGGCATCGGCGGCGAGATCCGGCCCGGCATCGTGCACCGGATCGATAAGGATACGTCGGGCCTGCTGCTCGTGGCCAAGAACGACCGCAGCCATGTGATTCTGTCCGAGCAGATCAGGGCCCATTCGCTCGAGCGCGCCTACCGCGCGATCCTGATCGGCAACCCGCGCGAGGAAACCGGCCGGGTAGACGCGCCGATCGGCCGGCACCCGTCGGATCGCAAGAAAATGGCGGTCGTGTCAGGCGGGCGCGAGGCGATCACCGACTGGACCGTGCTCGAACGGTTGCGCGGGGCCTGCCTGATCGAGGCGCGGCTCAAGACCGGGCGCACCCATCAAATCCGGGTGCACATGGCGTCGATCGGCCACCCGGTGCTGGGCGATGCGGTGTACGGGCCGAAGAAATCGCCTCATCCGGTCCAAGGGGGGCAGCTGCTGCACGCCTGCCGGCTGGGGTTCCTGCACCCCACGACCGGCGAACACATGACCTTTCAAGCTGAACCCGAACCGAGGTTTCTGGACTGGCTGAACCGGCTCCGGACATGACAAAAATTGGTTGATCGCTCAGCGGCAAGAATTATTACCACCATAGCTTCGCCGTCCACGGCGCACAATAATAGTGGTCTGACGATCACAGGAGGTGCGGGAGATTGCGAGGAATTTTTTCGTCCGGCAAGGAACTGGAGCGCAGGCGTAGCAGCGCTACGTCAAGCGGAAGGCGACGCGGCCGGACGGAAAAAGATCCGCAAGATACCGCGGCTACCGTGGCTGTCAGACCACTCAGGACCCATTGTCCGGCCATGTGCGTGGAGGCGATTTTTTGAGGAACATGAAGGCGCTGATCGGCCGGCCGGTGTTGATGAACGGCGAGCCGATCGGCCATGTGACGAACGTGGAACTGGACGAGGCGCTCGCGCGGATGAACGCACTGTACGTGGACGGCGGCTTCTCGGGCACGCGCCGCATCGGCAGGCATGCGGTCCGGTTGTTGGGCGAGGTCTCGGTGCTGGTGGACGACTTCGGCAAGCGCGCGCGGCCCAAGGACAACGCCTTGCGGCGCGCCCGCACGAGCGACGGCTGCCGCGTGGGCGCGGTGACCGGCGCTCTGCTGGACGAGGAGACGCTGGAAGTAAAGGCGCTCGAGCTGTCCCGGGGCTACTTCGACGACCTGTTCACGGGCCGGCAATGGGTCACTCGGTACGCGGTAAATCTTGCGAGCGGCGACGTGCTGATCGAATCGGAAGGAGGGACGGATCATGGGTGACGGATGGATCAAGGGCATTGCGTGGGGCGCGCTGGCGGGCGTGTCGGCGTGGGCGGTGGCTTCGATGATGGACCAGCGCACGCGCAGGCAGGTAGTGAAGGCCGTGGCGGGCGCGACGGACAAGGTGATGGGGAAGGCGGAGCAGATCATG